>NZ_JBOGBT010000028.1:0-51279 GCF_051656365.1 Silvania sp.
ACTCAGAGACTTTGGTATTCATTTTTCGTCTTGCGACGTTAAGAATCCATGTCACTTTGAGTGCCCACACAGATTGTCTGATAAATTGTTAAAGAGCAGTGCAACGCGGCGTTAAGCTCACCGTTGCGAGGTGGCGTATGTTACGCTTTCCTCTTTCAGAGTCAAGCGTTTATTTTCGCTTTTCTCTGTCGGCGTTCATCTCTGAAGCCTGCTGTCACGGCGGTTTGTAATCCGTTGTTCCGTGTCAGTGGAGGCGCAGTATAGGCGATTCTTCTGGGCTGACAAGCATAAAATGAAAATTACTTATCGTTCGCTCACTTTCCAGGCAATAACGTGTCTGGAAATCCAGTTTTGCCTGGTTTTTAAACAAAAACGAGCCCCGAGGGGCTCGTTTTTGCCGTTCTGTGACTTACTGCACTGCCACAATGTGGTCGTCTTTCACCACCAGCTGTATTGTTTTGCCCGGAATAAGTGCCCCGGACAAGATTTGCTGGGCCAGCGGGTTTTCGATCTGTTGCTGAATGGCGCGTTTTAATGGACGCGCCCCGTACACCGGATCGTAACCGTTCGCACTCAACAGCTGCAGGGCATCATCTGAAATCTGCGTTTCGTATCCACGCTCTTCCAGACGCTGATACAACCGCTGCAGCTGTATACGGGCAATAGAAGCAATGTGTTTTTCACCCAGAGGATGGAAGACCACCACTTCATCAATACGGTTGATGAACTCAGGGCGGAAGTTTTGGCTAACCACTCCTAGCACCAGATCCTTCATATGCCCATAATCCAGCGCGCCAAACCGTTCCTGAATCAGATCGGAACCCAGGTTCGAGGTCATAATGACTACCGTATTACGGAAATCGACCGTTCTCCCCTGCCCGTCCGTCAGGCGTCCATCATCCAACACCTGAAGAAGGATATTGAACACATCCGGGTGTGCCTTTTCCACTTCATCCAGCAGAATGACGGAGTACGGGCGACGGCGCACCGCTTCTGTCAGATAACCGCCCTCTTCATAGCCGACGTATCCCGGAGGCGCACCCACAAGACGCGACACCGAATGTTTCTCCATAAACTCGGACATGTCGATCCGCACCATCGCATCGTCGCTATCGAACATGAAGTTCGCCAGCGCTTTACACAGCTCCGTTTTACCCACACCGGTCGGCCCGAGGAACAGGAACGAACCAATAGGTCGGTTAGGATCGGACAGCCCGGCACGGCTACGGCGAATCGCATTCGATACCGCTTCGACCGCTTCATTCTGGCCAATCACCCGGTGGTGCAGGTCTTGCTCCATCCGCAGCAGTTTGTCACGCTCACCTTCCAGCATCCTGGCTACCGGGATCCCGGTCCAGCGCGCCAGCACCTCCGCAATCTCTGCATCCGTCACCTTATTACGCAACAGACGCATAGTTTTGCCTTCGGACTGGGTTGCGGCTGCCAGCTGTTTTTCCAGTTCCGGAATTTTACCGTACTGCAGCTCAGACATTTGCGCCAGATCGCCCACGCGACGCGCCTGTTCTATCGCAAGCTTCGCCTGCTCCAGTTCAGCTTTAATTGTCTGTGTGCCCGAAAGGGACGCTTTTTCCGCTTTCCACTCTTCTTCTAAGCCGGAATATTGACGCTCTTTGTCATCGAGCTCTTCATTGAGCATATCCAGGCGTTTCTTACTGGCTTCATCCGACTCTTTCTTCAGCGCCTGCTGTTCAAGCTTGAGCTGAATAATGCGGCGATCGAGCCTGTCCAGCTCTTCCGGCTTCGAGTCAATCTGCATACGAATGCTGGAGGCCGCCTCATCGATCAGATCGATGGCCTTGTCCGGCAGTTGCCTGTCGGCGATATAACGATGCGATAACGTTGCCGCCGCCACGATAGCCGGGTCGGTGATCTGCACATGATGATGCAGCTCATAACGCTCTTTCAGACCACGCAGAATAGCGATGGTATCTTCTACTGACGGTTCAGCGACAAAGACTTTCTGGAAGCGACGTTCCAGCGCAGCGTCTTTTTCAATGTACTGCCGATACTCATCAAGGGTTGTGGCCCCCACGCAGTGCAGTTCACCTCGCGCCAGCGCCGGTTTCAGCATGTTCCCGGCATCCATTGCCCCGTCGGCCTTACCCGCTCCGACCATGGTGTGCAGCTCATCTATAAACAGGATAACGTTGCCTTCCTGTTTCGACAGATCGTTAAGCACGCCTTTTAAGCGCTCTTCGAACTCACCCCGGTATTTTGCCCCGGCCACCAGCGCCCCCATATCGAGCGCGAGTACCCGACGGCCTTTTAAGCCTTCAGGAACTTCGCCATTAACGATACGCTGCGCCAGTCCTTCAACAATGGCGGTTTTACCGACACCCGGCTCACCGATGAGCACGGGGTTATTTTTGGTCCGGCGCTGCAGAACCTGAATTGTGCGGCGAATCTCTTCGTCACGGCCAATCACCGGATCCAGCTTGCCCTGTTCAGCACGCTCAGTCAGGTCGACGGTAAATTTCTTCAACGCCTGACGCTGGTCTTCGGCACCCTGATCGTTCACGCTTTCACCTCCACGCATCTGTGCAATCGCCTGAGTCACGTTGGCCGTGGTTGCACCAGCGGTTTTCAGCAGGTCGGTCAACGTGCCACGTGATTCAAGCACCGCCAGAACAAACAGCTCTGACGAAATAAAATTGTCCCCACGCTTTTGCGCCAGCTTGTCGCAAAGATTCAGAACGCGCACCAGATCCTGAGACGGTTGAACATCACCACCGGTACCTTCCACCTGTGGCAAACGGCTCAACGCCTGATCGATAGCCGTGCGTAACTGGCCCGCATTAATGCCGGCAGACGTAAGCAAAGGACGTACCGAACCCCCTTCCTGATTCAGCAAGGCGCTCATTAAATGAAGAGGTTCGATAAATTGGTTGTCGCGCCCCAGTGCGAGAGACTGGGCGTCGGCGAGTGCCAGCTGGAATTTATTGGTAAGACGATCCAGACGCATAACTCCTCCCATAACAGGTCAAATTTGCTACTGGAGATTAAATGAGGTCATCCCTCAATTATTCAAGGTGAATGACCTGAATTATGCGAAAAGAAAACGGCGCGTGCCGGATCGTCTTGATTCTTTAGGTTATATCAGCCAAATGAAACTTGCCATACGACCTGTCGTCTTGTCGCGACGATAAGAGAAGAAATCACCCGTTTCGGTGAATGTGCAGCGATCGCCACCGTAGATCTGATTAACACCCACGTTCATCAGTCGTTGACGGGCCAGGAGATAGATATCAGCCATAAATTTATCCCCTGCCGGATGGAAAGCACGCTCAGCTTGTGGATCTTTTTCCATAAATGCCGCACGGACTTCCGGCCCCACTTCGAACGCCTGCGGGCCAATCGCCGGGCCAAGCCAGGCAACGATGTTATCCGCACTATCCGCAAAGCAGGCGACAGTTTCTTCCAGCACGCCCGCGCACAAACCACGCCAGCCCGCATGGGCGGCGGCAACTTCGGTCCCGGCTGTATTGCAGAACAGCACCGGCAGACAGTCGGCGGTCATGACGGCACACACTGTGCCCGGAGTATTGCTATAGGACGCATCTGCACGCTTTGAGGCGTATGGTTCACCGGTGAGTTTCAGCACATCAGAACCATGTACTTGCTCAAGCCAGACCGGTTTTGATGGCAGCCGACCTGCCGCGAACATGCGCTGGCGGTTCTCCTCGACGTGGTCGAGATTGTCGCCACAGTGAGCACCCAGGTTTAATGATTCCCAGGCTCCCTCACTGACACCACCGATACGGGTGGAACTGCAGGCGGCTACGCCTTTCGGCATGGCCCACTCCGGGACAATCAGTTTGGTCATAGCCAATCCACGTTGTCTTTATGCTCTTCAAAATCGGCACGCATCGCGTCGATCAGATCCACCATATCCTGAGGGATTGGCGCATGCCACTCCATCTCAATACCGGTGATCGGATGATAAAGACGCAGCATGGTCGCATGCAGAGCCTGTCGGTCGAATTTACGCAGCATAGCGATAAACTCTTCAGACGCACCTTTTGGCGGACGCGGACGGCCACCATAGACCTGATCGCCCACCAGCGGATGGGTGATATGGGACATATGAACACGGATCTGATGCGTACGCCCGGTTTCCAGACGCAGACGCAGACGCGTATGAATGCGGAAATGTTCCATAATGCGATAGTGCGTAACCGCCGGTTTGCCCATTGGATGGACAGACATATGGGTACGTTTCGTTGGATGACGGCTAATTGGCTGCTCAACCGTCCCGCCTGAGGTCATATGACCAATCGCGACGGCTTCATACTCACGGGTGATTTCACGCAGCTGCAAAGCTTCTACCAGATGCGTTTGCGCCGGAATGGTCTTCGCAACGACCATCAGGCCGGTCGTGTCCTTATCCAGACGGTGAACGATCCCCGCACGCGGTACGTCAGCGATAGGTGGATAATAGTGCAGCAGTGCATTCAGCACTGTGCCGTCAGGGTTGCCTGCACCAGGGTGCACGACTAAATCACGCGGCTTGTTGATTACCAGAATGTCGTCATCTTCATAAACGATATTCAGCGGGATATCCTGGGCTTCGAAGCGGACTTCTTCTTCGATATCAGCATTGATGGCAACAACTTCCCCACCCAACACTTTTTCTTTTGGCTTATCCCAAATCTTGCCATTGACCAGCACGCGCTGGTCCAGAATCCATTCTTTTATGCGTGAACGCGAATAATCAGGGAACATTTCGGCCAAAGCCTGATCTAAGCGTTGTCCGAGCTGTTTTTCGGAGACTGTTGCGGTGAGTTCTACTCGTTGTGCCATAGACTGCTTCTTCGTTTAACGTTGGGTTTTACGGCTTTGCCGTTTAATATAGTGTGCTATTGTAGCTGGTCTTAATCGGGAGCAGGAAAGAGATTCTCCCGGACAAACATTTGAGGAAAGTCAAAACGTCATGACGCGCATGAAATATCTGGTGGCAGCGGCCACGTTGAGCCTGGCTTTGGTGGGCTGCTCCGGTTCGAATGAACAGGTCCCTGACAATCCGCCGAATGAAATCTATGCGACTGCTCAGCAAAAGCTGCAGGACGGTAACTGGAAACAGGCGATAACGCAACTGGAAGCGCTGGATAATCGTTATCCATTTGGTCCTTATTCCCAGCAGGTACAGTTAGATCTGATCTACGCCTACTATAAAAATGCCGATCTGCCGCTGGCGCAGGCAACGATTGATCGATTCATGCGTCTGAATCCGACCCATCCAAATATTGACTATGTTATGTATATGCGCGGCCTGACCAACATGGCGCTGGATGACAGTGCATTGCAAGGCTTCTTTGGTGTGGATCGTTCAGACCGTGACCCTCAGCACGCCCGCGATGCGTTCAACGACTTCTCCAAACTGGTGCGTGGCTATCCGAACAGCCAGTATGTTACGGATGCCGGCAAGCGGCTGGTGTTCCTGAAAGATCGTTTGGCTAAATACGAATACTCTGTCGCGGATTATTACACCCGCCGTGGTGCATGGGTTGCCGTCGTGAACCGCGTTGAAGGCATGCTGCGTGATTATCCGGATACCCAGGCTACCCGTGATGGCCTGACGCTGATGGAAAACGCCTACCGCCAGATGCAGATGACTGCACAGGCAGAAAAAGTTGCGAAGATTATTGCCGCCAACAGCAGCAATTCCTGATCCTTCATCAATATGCAAAACGGCAGCCCGCGGGCTGCCGTTTTTTTATTCATATCTGTCGTAGGCTGAACCGGTTTAGCCCGCACGAATCCTATCAACTATGAACGCAGTTTGCCCACTCGACAAGGTAAAAGTTGATTCTTCCTGTCCTGCCTCACAAAAAGAATCCGCTGACAAAAAGTGACATAAAAATGTGATTTAGATCACGTATTTTGACATTAAGAACGGTATGCTGGAATCACCAAGACGGGAAAGACAAGAGGTAAAATTTATGACAATGAACATTACCAGTAAACAAATGGAAATTACTCCGGCAATACGCCAGCACGTCGCAGACCGTCTCGCCAAACTGGATAAATGGCAAACTCACCTGATCAAGCCACATATCATTCTTTCTAAGGAGCCGCAGGGTTTCATCGCTGACGCAACTATCAATACTCCAAACGGCCATCTGGTCGCCAGCGCAAAACATGAAGATATGTACACCGCCATCAACGATTTGATTAACAAGCTGGAACGGCAGCTCAATAAAGTGCAGCACAAAGGTGAAGCCCGTCGTGCAGCAACATCAGTGAAAGACGCAAGCTTCGTTGAAGTTGAAGAAGAAGAGTAATCCTTTACATTGAGTGTCTCGCCAACGCGCCTTCGGGCGCGTTTTTTATTGACAGGGTGAAAACAGTACGGGTACTTTAAGTCAGTCTATTGAAGAGATCACTTATGACCACTAAACCGTTTTTCTTCGCATTCTTTTTTACCTTCCCCTGATTGGGAGGCGTTTCGTCGTGTGATAAAGAATGCGAAGACGAACAACAAGGCCTCCCACACCGGGGGGCCTTTTTTATTGATAACGATAAAAGACAAAGGCAACACTATGACATCGGAAAACCCGTTACTGGACCTGCGAGATAAGATCAGCACTCTGGATGAAAAATTGCTTTCAATGCTGGCAGAACGCCGCGCGCTTGCCGTCGAGGTTGGCAAGGCGAAACTGGCTTCGCATCGTCCGGTACGCGATATCGATCGTGAGCGTGATCTGCTGGAACGCTTGATTACGCTCGGTAAAACGCATCATCTGGACGCGCATTACATCACTCGCCTGTTCCAGCTGATTATTGAAGATTCGGTCCTGACTCAACAGGCGTTGCTGCAACAGCATCTGAATAAAACCAATCCGCACTCTGCGCGCGTTGCCTTCCTGGGGCCAAAAGGGTCCTATTCCCACCTTGCGGCTCGTCAGTACGCTGCCCGCCATTTTGAAGAGTTTATCGAGAGCGGCTGTGCTAAATTTGCCGATATTTTCAATCAGGTTGAAACCGGGCAAGCGGATTACGCCATCGTCCCAATCGAGAACACCAGTTCCGGCGCGATTAACGACGTCTACGATTTACTCCAGCACACCACCCTGTCGCTGGTTGGCGAACTGACCATCCCTATCGACCACTGCGTGCTGGTGAGCGGCTCTACCGACCTGAGTAAGATCGAGACGGTGTACAGCCATCCGCAGCCGTTCCAGCAGTGTAGCCAGTTCCTGAACCGCTATCCGGGCTGGAAAATTGAGTATACCGAGAGCACCTCAGCCGCCATGGAGAAAGTGGCTCAGACCAATACCCCTACCGTTGCCGCACTGGGGAATGAAGCGGGCGGGGCACTGTATGGATTGCAGGTTCTGGAGCGTAATCTGGCGAACCAGACGCAAAACATCACCCGTTTTGTTGTGCTAGCGCGTAAAGCCATCGACGTTTCCGATCAGGTTCCGGCTAAAACCACGCTGCTGATGGCAACCGGCCAACAGGCGGGTGCACTGGTTGAGGCGCTGCTGGTGCTGCGTAACCACAATCTGATCATGACCAAACTGGAATCCCGTCCTATTCACGGCAACCCGTGGGAAGAGATGTTTTATCTTGATATCCAGGCCAACCTGGAATCTACATCCATGCAGAAAGCCCTGCGCGAGCTGGGTAAAATTACCCGTTCGATGAAGGTGCTGGGCTGCTATCCGAGCGAGAACGTTGTCCCGGTGGATCCGGCTTAACGCGGTATAAAGAGGCTCTTTTTCACCCCTGCCACGCTAACCGGCAGGGTGAAAATAGCCCCGGATAGCGGCCAGGCCGCAATCTCCTGCGGATCCATGTTTTCACGGGTGGTGGTGATAAAAAGCGTTTGCATATCGTCACCGCCGAAACAAACCATCGTCGGGTAGCGCACTGGCAGGCGGTACTCTTCCAGCTGTTCACCCTGCGGAGAAAAGCGCGCGATGCGCCAGCCGTCGAACAGTGCGCTCCAGTAACAGCCTTCGACATCCATCGCCGCACCGTCGGGGATCCCTTCTCCCGGCAGAAAGCGATGAAATATCTCCCGTTTGCCAGGCTCGCCCTGCTCGTCCAGCGGCGTGCGATAAATCACGGCATTTGGCGTATCAGAGGTATACATCCAGCGCTTATCTTCGCTGAATGCCAGACCGTTATGACCGTGGATATCACACTGGATGACCTTCGGCGTCAGGTCATTGTCGATCCGCATCAGCAGCGCACCGTTATAGTCGCCCGGCCCCCAGAAGGTGCCCGCATAGAAGCGGCCAAAATGATCCGTGCCGCCGTCATTAAAGCGCGCCAGCTGCGGATTGGACGGATTATCGCAGACCTTACGCTGCAGCAGCCCCTGCCTGTCGGTCAGCCAGATGGCATTACGCATGGCAACAATAAAGCCGCCGTGGCGCAGAGCAAAACACCCCACTTCTTCGTGGAAGGACAAAACGGTGTGTTCCGCCGTAGGCAGGTGATATCGGTGGATCTCGCCTTCCAGTATATCTGCCCAATACAGGGCGTTTTCCGCTTCGCACCAGGTCGGGCATTCCGGTAAATGCCCCGTATAATCAAACAGAACGCGTGGTTCGGCCATGACAAATCCCCAAAATGAAAAAAGCCAGCAGTGCTGGCTTTTAGTATATACATCATTAGATTACTGGCGACTGTCGTTGGCCTGTCGCAGTAAAATTCGACTTTCGTTCTGGAAGCGCTGGGCGTAATCGCCAAACCAGTGCTCGACCTTACGGAAGCTGTCGATAAAGGCCTGTTTATCACCCTGCTCCAGCAAAGTGATCGCTTCACCAAAACGCTGGTAGTAACGTTTGATCAGCGCAAGATTGCTGCCCGACGACATGATGATGTCGGCATACAGCTGTGGATCCTGAGCAAAGAGACGCCCGACCATCGCCAGTTCAAGACGGTAAATCGGTGATGACAACGACAGCAGTTGCTCAAGCTGGACATTCTCTTCTGCCAGATGCAGGCCATATGCGAAGGTCGCGAAGTGGCGCAGCGCCTGGATAAAGGCCATGTTCTGGTCGTGCTCGACGGCGCTGATCCGGTGTAAACGTGCACCCCACACCTGCATCTGTTCCAGGAACCACTGATAAGCTTCCGGCTGGCGGCCATCGCAGTACACGACAACCTGTTTTGCCAGGCTGCCGCTGTCCGGGCCAAACATCGGGTGGAGGCCAAGAACCGGACCGTTATGCGCGGCCAGCATCGCCTGCAGCGGACCATTTTTGACCGAGGCCAGATCAACCAAAATGCAGTCTTCCGGCAGCGGAGGCAGTTTAGCAATAATCTCTTCGGTCACGTGGATCGGAACGCTGACAATCACCATGCCTGCGTCTGCGACCGTCGCCTCTGCCTGCGCCCAGTCCTCTTTTTCGAGGATCCGCACCTGGTAGCCAGAAAGCGTCAGCATCTTCTCAAACAGACGCCCCATCTGCCCGCCGCCGCCAACAATGACGACCGGGCGCAGCGTTGGACAGAGGGTTTTGAAGCCTTTGTCATTTTCACTGGAGTAGGATTCCCGCATCACGCGGCGCAGCACATCTTCAATCAGATCCGGCGAGACGCCCAGCGCCTGGGCCTCTTTCCGCCGTGATGCCAGCATGGAGGCTTCGCGCTCTGGCACGTAAATCGGCAGGCCGTATTTACTTTTGACCTCGCCGACTTCAGCGACCAGCGCCATCCGGCGCGCCAGCAGATCCAGCAGCGCCTTATCCACCTCATCAATTTGATCGCGTAATGCGGTCAATTCAGCAACCATAACAAACCTCTTAAGCCAGACGCGTCGCCAGCTGGCCGTTCAAATCTTTGTGGATCTCACGCAGCAACGCATCGGTGGCTTCCCAGCTAATGCAGGCATCGGTCACGGAGACACCGTGTTTCATAGCGCTGCGCGGCTGTTCGGATGATTGATTGCCTTCATGGATGTTACTTTCAATCATCAGGCCAATAATCGAACGGTTGCCATCTTTAATCTGCGCCACGACGGATTCTGCCACCGCAGGCTGACGACGGTAATCTTTATTAGAATTACCATGACTGCAATCTACCATCAGTGCCGGGCGCAGTCCTGCCTGTTCCATCTCTTTTTCGCACTGCGCGACATCTGCCGGACTGTAGTTTGGTGCCTTGCCGCCACGCAGGATAACGTGACCATCCGGGTTGCCCTGCGTCTGCAGCAGACAAACCTGACCGGCCTGGTTGATACCGACGAAGCGGTGCGGCATCGCCGCAGCACGCATGGCGTTGATCGCCGTCGCCAGGCTGCCGTCGGTACCGTTTTTGAAACCAACCGGCATAGACAGGCCAGACGCCATCTCACGGTGGGTTTGCGACTCGGTCGTACGGGCACCGATTGCCGACCAGCTGAACAGATCGCCCAGGTACTGCGGGCTGTTTGGATCCAGCGCTTCTGTTGCCAGCGGCAGGCCCATGTTCACCAGCTCGACCAGAAGATGGCGCGCAATCTTCAGGCCAGCTTCGACATCAAACGAACCATCCATGTGAGGATCGTTAATCAACCCTTTCCAGCCAACGGTGGTACGAGGTTTTTCAAAATAGACGCGCATGACGAGATAGAGGTTATCGCTGACCTCTTCGGCAAGGGCTTTAAAACGCTGAGCATATTCGATGGCAGTTTCTGGATCGTGGATAGAGCACGGACCGCATACCACCAACAAACGCGGATCGCGTCCGGCAATGATATTGGAAATGGTCTGGCGGGAGTGCGCGATTTGCGCCTCTTGCTCAACGCTCAGCGGGAATTCCGCTTTCAGTTGGTCCGGGGTGATCAGAACGTGTTCGTCGGTAATATGTACGTTATTCAGCGCGTCTTTTTGCATGATGGCGATCCTGGAAGCTCGTTTGCGATAGTTGTTTTCCTCAGCGAGGAAACCCAACGATACCACAGATAGTAAAGATTTCAATCCAAAATACGTAAATAATACTTTACAGCATGCAATTTCAGGCAAAAAACATTCGATTAATGTGTAACGTAAAAATGACAGCACGCGTTATCTGCGCCAGGCTATGCTGAATGAAAAAGGGAGAATGTCTTATGCGCTTTATTGTGACCTCTTTGCTGTGCCTGCTTTTAACTGCATGTCAGATCGATCCTTACACGCATCAACCCACCTGGACGGGAACCGACTGGTTCGATGCCGGTAAAGAAGACGCCATGAACGGCGTAGCCGTAAAATCCAACCAATCGCTGGCGGCTAACTTTAACGACCCGAAAGTGGATCGTTCTGAGTATCTGAGCGGGTACAAAGAGGGGCAGGAGAAAATTTGTCAGGAGAACTTTGTTTATGCCTGGGGATTAGCGGGCCGGATTTTCCCGGCCAGCTGCGATACGGCGGATAACAACACTAAGCTGCGTGAAGCCTGGCAGCACGGCATGAAAGAGGGAACCCAGGCCAGCCGCTTAAATTAATGCAACTAAGCGACGTGCCGACAACCACCGCCAGGCGGCAGTTATTGGCACGTCCTGCACGACTATTTTATTGACTCAGCCAGCGACAGCTTCGTCGCAGACCGCCAGCGCAGCCAGTCAGCCATAACGAACAGCACCAGACTGCAGCCCATCACCGGCATCGCCAGCCCCAGCAGCACGCTGATGACTAACGACAACATGCGTCCCCATACCGGCAGCATGAGCCAGGTCTGGACCAGGGTCGAGGCGGGATCGGTTGCCGTCTGCTTCGGTCTGCGCATCCACCACATCCGATAGCCCCAGACGATCATCACGCACAGCCCAATGCCAAATGCGATCAGCACCAGCTGGTTCGGCAGGCCAAACAGCACGCCCATGTGGAAATCCACGCCCCAGCGGGTCAGTTTGGCCATCAGCGGATAATCAGCAAAGCGGGTATGGTCGAGCACAGTCAACGTGCCAGGGTCAACGGCCACCGCGTCGACCTGGGTCGGCCAGCTACGGTCAATCTCGGTCACGGTCCACGCCTGCGTGCCGCTCTTCGCCGGGCGGATCTCCAGCTTCGTGGCATCAATGCCCGCGGTATTGGCGGCGTGCAGAACCCCATCAAACAGCGTCAGATCGGGTTTCATCTGCGACATCGGCATGGTCATAGGATGCCCATGATGCTCGGCATGCGGGTCGGTCACCCCCGCCGGGCCATGAAGCTGCGTGTTGACCTGCGGCGTCAGCCAGCCCATTTCCGCCCGCAGTTTATCCACATTGCCGCCCGCCCACTGAGACCAGGTCAGGCCGGTAGCAGAGAACAGTAGCATACCGGTCAGCAGAACCCAGCCGAGCGACACATGCACCCGGCGGCGGTTCTGAAAGCGGTTATTGATGCGACGTTTTGGCCGGGTTGAGAACCACAGCGCGATCCCCCCTAGCGCGGCAATCCACATCCAGGATGCGGCCAGCTCGCTATAAAGACGCCCCACATCGCCCAGCAGCAAAGACTGATGCAGATAGTCGATGGTTTGCCGTAACGGCAGAATACCGCTGGTGCCATAGACCGTCATATCGCCGCGCACTTCGAGGCTGACCGGATCGATAAATATCGCCCGGTTTTCCGAAGCCTTCAGCGCCGGATCAACGTACATCACACGGGTGGTCTCACCTGTTGTCAGACCCGGACGCACCGCCTGCAAGCGCAGCTCGCCACCGGTGACCTGCTCCGCGACGGCGATTTGCTCGGCCAGCGGACGCGCCTGGCCCTGCGTATCGCTGAACAGTGCATGATGGTAGAGACTGTTCTCCAGCTGCGGCGTCGCGACGTACAGCGTCCCGGACAGGGCAGCAATAAAGATAAACGGTCCGACAAACAGACCAACATAGAAGTGAAGACGACGCAGCAGGTTGCCCCATGCTGCGCGCGAGTTGCAGGTAGTCATGCTTTCCCTTTTACGGCAAAAAGTTATCAATACGCGATGGCGTACATTATTTTTACAGGAATAAAGCAGACGCCTGCGGCGGCGCGCGGGTATCGGGGCAAAGCCAGGGGAAGAAGTGCCAGTGGTGAACGACGGGTCGCGGCGGGATAAGACGCTGTCTGAGTACGCGTGCGCCGAGCAGCATCACCAGCGCCAGCATCACGCCCGGAACGTGCGCCAACAGTACGCAGTATCCGCAGGCTTCAGCATGGTCAACTGGAACGCTCTCTGAGGGCGCGTGATGCTCCGACATCATACTCATATCATGATGCATCCCAGGCATCGCGCTCATGGGATCTTTTTGCAGCGCAACAGAGATCAGCGGCGCGATGACGATCAGCAGGATCGCGAACAGCGCGATACTGACCGCGATGCGTTGCCATGGTGCCTGCTGCTGATTCGTCTTCACATCCCCTCCATTAAAGCAGGGGCATTGTAAACGATTTATGACGAATTGGTTAATGTGTATAGCGCACAGAGACAAAAAAAGGGCCAGCCTTGCGGCCAGCCCTTTTTATCAGGATGTTGCTTAAGCGGGTCTTAGCCAAGACGCTCTTTGATACGAGCAGACTTACCAGTACGCTCACGCAGGTAGTACAGTTTAGCTTTACGTACAGCACCACGACGTTTGACAGTAATGCTGTCAACTACTGGAGAGTGAGTCTGGAAGACACGCTCAACACCTTCGCCGTTGGAAATTTTACGAACAGTGAATGCAGAGTGCAGACCGCGGTTACGAATAGCGATAACCACGCCCTCGAATGCCTGCAGACGTTTTTTGGAACCTTCAACAACCCATACTTTCACTTCCACGGAATCACCCGGACGGAATGAAGGTACGTCCTGCTTCATCTGCTCTTGTTCAATTTGCTTAATAATGTTGCTCATAATTTAATCTCTTATCCTGGGTAAACTGATATTCGGGGGCCTCAGGCCATCCCATCATGTTTCTGTTGCTGCGCGTATTCAGTTTTGAACTCGGCCAGCAACTTTGCTTGCTCTTCAGTCAGAGCCAGGTTTTCCAGAAGTTCAGGTCTTCTAAGCCAGGTACGGCCCAGCGACTGCTTCAGACGCCAGCGACGAATCTCGGCATGGTTTCCCGACAGTAAAACCGGCGGTACCTCCATCCCTTCTAACACTTCAGGACGGGTATAGTGTGGGCAGTCCAGCAATCCATCGGCAAAAGAATCTTCTGTTGCCGAAGCTTCGTGACCCAGTACTCCCGGAATGAACCGGGAAACGGAGTCAATCAGCGTCATCGCCGGTAACTCACCACCGCTGAGAACGTAATCGCCGATAGACCATTCTTCGTCAATCTCGGTCTGAATTACGCGCTCATCTATTCCTTCGTAGCGACCGCACACCAGAATCAGCTTTTGATTCGTTGCCAGTTCGCTGACGCCCGCTTGATCAAGCTTGCGTCCCTGAGGTGACAGATAAATCACCTTTGCGCCTTCACCTGCCGCGGCTTTTGCTGCTGCGATGGCATCCCGTAAGGGTTGCACCATCATGAGCATCCCCGGTCCGCCGCCGTAAGGACGTTCGTCCACGGTACGGTGCCGGTCATGCGTGAAGTCACGTGGACTCCAGCTCTCGATGCTCAGCAGGCCATTTTTTACTGCCCGGCCAGTTACCCCGTAATCAGTAATCGCGCGGAACATTTCAGGAAACAGGCTAATTATGCCAATCCACATAGCGCCGTCTTTTACCGTTTTCAGGAGAATTTAAAAACCAGGATCCCAATCTACTTCAATCGTTTGAGTAGCGAGATCGACTTTCTTGATAACCTGTCCATCGAGGAACGGAACCAACCGCTCCTTGATACCAAACGCATCTTTCAGGTTTGCCTTAATGACGAGAACGTCATTGGATCCGGTTTCCATCATATCGATGACTTTACCCAGACCATAGCCTTCGGTGGTGACAACCTGGCAACCGATAAGGTCTTTCCAGTAGTAGCCATCATCCAGCTTTGGCAACTGCGACGAATCCACAACAATTTCGCAATTAGTCAGTGCATTCGCAGCATCGCGATCGTCAACGCCTTTCAGCTTGATAACGATATCCTGATTGTGGTGACGCCAGCTTTCCAGCTCGACCTCTTGCCACTGACCCGCCTTCTGGATAAACCAGGGCTGATAGTCAAAAATGCTTTCGGCGTCTTCGGTGGAGGAAAACACTCTGAGCCAGCCACGGATACCGTAGCAAGAACCCATTTTGCCCAATACAATCGGTTCAACAGGTGCTTTTTTGCTCATCATGACCACCGTGACAGATTAAGCTGCTTTGTTTGCAGCTTTGATCAGCGTAGCAACGCGATCGGATACAGTAGCGCCCAGGCCAACCCAGTGAGCGATACGATCCAGATCCAGGCGAGTTTCTTCTTCGTTACCGCTAGCGATAGGGTTGAAGAAACCAACGCGCTCGATGAAGCGACCGTTGCGTGCGTTACGGCTGTCAGTAACAACAACCTGGTAGAACGGACGCTTTTTCGCGCCGTGACGTGCTAAACGAATAGTTACCATAACATCCTCTTGTGTGAATAAAACACCGGGCCCCATCGAGGGAAGGAGCCCGGTGTCATATTAAAAGCCCGAAAATTTTACTCATTTCCGCGCGAAAAGCAATCTCTAAAGCACTTAACGCCCTGGAAAACCTGGGGGCATCATCCCTTTCATGCCGCGCATCATCTTCGCCATACCGCCTTTTTTCATCTTCTTCATCATGCGCTGCATGTCGTCGAACTGCTTCAGAAGGCGGTTAACGTCCTGTACCTGCATCCCACAACCCGCCGCGATACGGCGTTTGCGGGAGCCTTTAATAATTTCTGGCTTCGCGCGCTCTTTCAGCGTCATGGAGTTGATAATCGCCTCCATACGCACCAGAACCTTGTCGTCCATCTGTGCTTTCACGTTGTCCGGGATCTGGCCCATGCCCGGCAGCTTGCCCATCAGGCTCGCCATGCCGCCCATGTTTTTCATCTGGCGCAGCTGTTCCAGGAAGTCGGTCAGATCGAACCCGTCGCCTTTTTTCAGCTTGCTCGCCAGCTTCTCGGCCTGCGCGCGGTCAACTTTGCTCTCGATATCTTCGATCAGCGACAGCACGTCGCCCATGCCGAGGATACGGGAGGCAATACGGTCCGGATGGAACGGCTCCAGCGCTTCGGTCTTCTCGCCGACGCCAAGGAACTTAATCGGCTTGCCGGTGATATGGCGAATAGAGAGCGCCGCGCCGCCGCGGGCGTCGCCGTCCACTTTGGTCAGTACCACACCGGTCAGCGGCAGGGCTTCGTTAAACGCTTTCGCGGTATTCGCCGCATCCTGGCCGGTCATGGCATCGACGACAAACAGGGTTTCAACCGGATTGATCGCGGCATGTACCTGTTTGATTTCGTCCATCATCGCTTCGTCAACGTGCAGACGACCAGCGGTATCCACCAGCAGCACATCGAAGAATTTCAGCTTCGCTTCTTTCAGCGCCGCGTTAACGATGTCGATTGGCTTCTGCGCCACGTCGGACGGGAAGAAGTCGACCTCAACCTGTTCAGCCAGGGTTTGCAGTTGTTTGATCGCCGCCGGGCGATAAACGTCGGCAGAAACGACCAGCACTTTTTTCTTGTGCTTTTCGCGCAGGAACTTACCCAGCTTCGCGACGCTGGTCGTTTTACCCGCCCCCTGCAGACCGGCCATCAGCACTACGGCTGGCGGTTGCGCGGCAAGGTTCAGGCTCTGGTTCTCTTCGCCCATCGCCGAAACCAGCTCGCTTCGTACGATTTTGACGAACTCCTGACCCGGGGTCAGGCTCTTGTTAACTTCGTGACCAACCGCTTTCTCTTTTACGCGGCTGATAAAATCACGTACCACCGGCAACGCGACGTCTGCTTCAAGCAGCGCCATGCGCACTTCGCGCAGCGTCTCTTTGATGTTGTCTTCGGTAAGGCGTCCACGGCCGCTGATGTTGCGCAGCGAGCGCGACAAACGATCGGTTAAATTATCAAACATTGTCTCTCGCCTGAGGTAGAAACGTTAGGTCGCAGTAGCGACACGTACACAGAATTTTGCCGCAGTATAACATGAAGGCGCCTTTGTTGTTATGCAACGGTTGGAGCAGGCGTCGCGTAACGTTATACTGCCTCTCTTTCTCATTAAGACAACTGTCGACACTCTATGCCTGTTTTCGCACTGATCGCCCTGGTGGCGTACTCTGTCAGCCTCGCGCTGATCATCCCCGGCCTGCTGCAAAAAAACAGCGGCTGGCGGCGAATGGCTATTCTGTCGGCAGTGATTGCGTTGATAAGCCATGCTTTTGCGCTCGAAGCGCGTATTCTGCCGGGCGACGGCAGCGGGCAAAACCTGAGCCTGCTTAATGTCGGTTCGCTGGTCAGCCTGATGATCTGTACTGTGATGACCATCGTCGCCTCAAAAAACCGTGGCTGGCTGCTGCTGCCGATTGTCTATGCCTTTGCGCTGATTAACCTGGCGTTCGCCACCTTCGTCCCGAACGAGTTCATCACCCATCTTGAGGCCACGCCGGGTATGATGGTGCATATCGGCCTGTCGCTGTTCTCGTACGCCACGTTGATTATTGCCGCACTGTACGCGCTCCAGCTGGCGTGGATTGACTACCAGTTAAAGAACAAAAAGCTGGCCTTCAGTAACGAAATGCCGCCGCTGATGAGCATCGAGCGAAAGATGTTTCACATCACCCAGGTCGGCGTGGTGCTGCTGACCCTGACGCTGTGCACTGGCCTGTTTTATATGCAAAATCTCTTCAGCCTCGAGAATATCGACAAGGCCGTGCTCTCTATCATTGCGTGGTTTGTCTATATTGTCCTGTTGTGGGGCCACTATCATGAAGGCTGGCGCGGTCGTCGCGTGGTCTGGTTCAACGTTGCAGGTGCAGGCATTCTGACCCTGGCCTACTTTGGCAGCCGCGTCATCCAGCAACTCGCCAGCTAAAAACCAAGGAGTTCCCCCTGGAACACATCTCCACTACCACGCTGATCGTTACCCTGATCGTCATGGTGGTTATCTCCGCCTATTTCTCCGGCTCAGAAACCGGCATGATGACGCTGAATCGCTACCGTTTACGCCATCGCGCCAAACAGGGTAACCGGGCCGCCCGCCGTGTCGAAAAACTGCTGCGCAAACCGGATCGCCTGATAAGCCTGGTGCTCATTGGCAATAACCTGGTCAATATTCTCGCCTCCGCGCTGGGCACCATTGTCGGCATGCGCCTGTACGGTAACGCCGGTGTCGCCATTGCCACCGGGGTGCTGACGTTTGTGGTGCTGGTCTTCGCCGAAGTGCTGCCAAAAACCATCGCCGCGCTGTACCCCGAAAAAGTCGCCTACCCCAGCAGCGTACTGCTGGCACCGTTACTCATTCTGATGATGCCGCTGGTATGGCTGCTGAACAGCGTGACGCGGGTGCTGATGCGCATGGTGGGAATCAAAGCCGATGTGGTGATCAGCAGCGCGCTGAGCAAAGACGAATTACGCACCATTGTTCATGAGTCGCGCTCGCAAATCTCGCGCCGCAACCAGGATATGCTGCTGTCGGTGCTGGATTTGGAAAAGGTGAGCGTGGACGACATCATGGTGCCGCGCAATGAAATCGTTGGGATTGATATTAACGACGACTGGAGAGCCATCGTCCGCCAGCTGACCCACTCTCCGCATGGCCGGATCGTGCTATACCGGGATTCACTGGACGATACCATTAGCATGTTACGCGTGCGCGAAGCGTACCGCCTGATGACCGAGAAAAAAGAGTTCACCAAAGAGGTGATGCTGCGCGCGGCGGATGAGATTTACTACATCCCGGAAGGCACGCCGCTCAGTACCCAGCTGGTTAAATTTCAGCGCAATAAAAAGAAAGTTGGTCTGGTGGTCGATGAGTACGGTGATATTCAGGGGCTGGTGACGGTAGAAGATATTCTGGAAGAGATCGTGGGCGACTTTACCACCTCGATGTCCCCTTCGCTTGCCGAAGAAGTCACGCCGCAAAACGACGGCTCGGTGCTGATTGACGGCAGCGCCAGCGTGCGTGAACTGAACAAAGCCTTTAACTGGCAGATGCCGGAAGACGAGGCCCGCACCATTAACGGCATGATTCTGGAAGCGCTGGAAGAGATCCCGGCGGCAGGCACCCGGGTGCGCATTGGCCAGTATGATATTGATATCCTGGATGTGCAGGACAATATGATTAAGCAGGTAAAAGTGTTGCCGGTAAAACCGCTCCGGGAGAGCGTGGCAGAATAACCATGATGTAGGCCGGGCTGGCGTTGCCGCCCCCCGGCGCTACGGAAGGCGAATTATGCCTTCGCTTTCGCAACGGAAACCATCGCCGCGCGAATGGTACGCCCGTTCAGGGTATAGCCTTTCTGCATCACCATCAGCACGTTGCCAGCTGCAACATCCTCAGATTCCATCATCGCAATCGCTTGATGCACATTCGGATCCATTGGCACGTTGATGTCTGCAACCACTTCCACGCCGAACTTCTTCACCACGTCGAGCATGGATTTCAGCGTCAGCTCAATCCCTTCAACCATTGGTGCCATATCCGGGTTCGCTTTATCCGCCACTTCCAGCGCGCGATCCAGGCTATCGATAACCGGCAGCAGTTCGTTGACGAATTTTTCCAACGCAAACTTATGCGCCTTTTCAACGTCCAGCTCGGTACGACGACGCAGGTTATCCATTTCGGCTTTTACGCGCAGCAAGCTGTCGCGCTCGCGAGTCTGGACTTCAGCCAGCTGAGCTTCCAGATTCGCAATTTTTTCATCGCGCGGATCCACCTGCTCAGCACCAGCCTCAGGCTCAACCGCCTCAACCTCTTCGTGCTGCTCCGTGATAATTTCTTCCGGGGCTTGCCCCTCAGGCGTTTTCTGTTCTTTACTACTCATGAATTTCTCCGCGTTTTTTCACAATCATCTCGCTAACCTGGATTATTATGGGGATCTGTTTCCGGGTTTCAAGGGAGCAAGGCACATTGTCATCATTCATTCGCACAAGGACCTCCAGAAAATGAACACGCATTTCAAGTGTATTGGGATTGTCGGTCATCCGCGTCACCCTACTGCGTTGACAACACATGAAATGCTGTATCGCTGGCTGTGCGCCAAAAACTACGACGTGATCGTCGAACAACAGATCGCCCAGGAGCTGCAGCTCAAAAACGTGAAAACCGGCACCCTGGCTGAGATTGGTCAGCAGGCCGATCTGGCGGTGGTCGTCGGCGGTGATGGTAATATGCTGGGGGCCGCACGCACCCTCGCCCGCTACGACATCAAAGTCATTGGCATCAACCGTGGCAACCTGGGCTTTTTAACCGACCTCGATCCGGACAACGCTCAGCAGCAGCTCGCCGACGTGCTGGAAGGCCACTACATCAGTGAGAAACGCTTTTTGCTGGAAGCCCAGGTGTGCCAGCAGGATTGCCAGAAACGGATCAGCACCGCCATCAACGAAGTGGTCCTGCATCCGGGCAAAGTGGCGCACATGATTGAGTTTGAAGTCTATATCGACGAAATCTTTGCCTTCTCGCAGCGGTCCGACGGCCTGATTATCTCGACGCCAACCGGCTCGACGGCGTATTCGCTCTCTGCGGGTGGCCCTATCCTGACTCCATCTCTGGATGCCATCACCCTGGTGCCGATGTTCCCGCACACGCTCTCGGCTCGCCCGCTGGTAATTAACAGCAGCAGCAACATTCGGCTGCGCTTTTCCCACCGCCGCAACGACCTGGAGATCAGCTGCGACAGCCAGATCGCGTTGCCGATTCAGGAAGGCGAAGATGTGCTGATCCGCCGCTGCGATTACCATCTGAATCTAATTCACCCGAAAGACTACAGCTATTTCAATACCCTAAGCTCGAAGTTAGGCTGGTCAAAAAAATTGTTCTGAAATAGCATCCAGCACTTTACTGTATAAAAAACCAGTTTATACTGTACACAAACACAGTTATGGTTTTTCATACAGGAAAACGGCTATGCTGGCACAACTGACCATTAGCAACTTCGCGATCGTTCGTGAGCTCGAAATCGATTTTCACAGCGGCATGACGGCCATCACCGGGGAAACCGGTGCCGGTAAATCTATTGCCATTGATGCGCTCGGGCTGTGCCTTGGCGGTCGGGCCGACGGCAACATGGTACGCGCTGGCGCCAGCCGGGCTGACCTGTGCGCCCGCTTTTCCCTGAAGGACACCCCCGCCGCTCAGCGCTGGCTCGAAGAGAACCAGCTGGAAGATGGGCGTGAGTGCTTACTTCGCCGTGTTATCAGCAGCGACGGACGCTCCCGTGGCTTTATCAACGGAACCTCAGTGCCACTTTCTCAGCTGCGCGAACTCGGCCAGCTGTTAATTCAGATCCACGGCCAGCATGCCCATCAGCAGCTGATTAAGCCTGAACAGCAAAAAGCGTTACTCGACGGCTATGCCGGTGAGTTTGCGCTGACGCAACGGATGGCTGAACACTATCGTCAGTGGCACCAGAGCTGCCGTGAGCTGGCCCAGCATCAACAGCAGAGCCATGAGCGTACCGCACGCGCCGAGCTGCTGACCTATCAGCTGAAAGAGCTGAACGAATTCAGCCCGCTTGCCGGCGAGTTTGAACAGATCGACGAAGAGTACAAACGCCTCGCCAACAGCGGCCAGCTGCTCTCGACCAGCCAGCAGGCGCTGAGCTTACTGGCAGACGGCGAAGACGTGAACCTGCAAAGCCAGCTCTATACCGTGCGTCAGCTCATTACCGAGCTGACGGGCATGGACAACAAGCTTTCCGGCGTGTTGGATATGCTGGAAGAGGCGGCTATTCAGGTCTCTGAAGCGAGCGATGAGCTGCGCCATTACTGCGAGCGGCTGGATCTGGATCCCAACCGCATGTTTGAGCTTGAGCAGCGGATCTCGCGCCAGATCTCTCTGGCACGTAAACACCACGTGTCGCCCGAAGAGTTGCCAAAATTCCATCAATCGCTGCTCGACGAACAACAGCAACTGGACGATCAGGCCGATTCGCTGGAAACGCTCTCGCTGGCCGTCAGCGTGCATCATCGTCAGGCGCTGGAAACCGCCACTGAGCTGCACACTATTCGTCAGCACTATGCAGAAGAACTCAGCCAGCACATCACTGAGAGCATGCACATGCTGTCGATGCCCCACGGCGTGTTCACTATTGATGTGAAGTTTGAAGAGCATCACCTGACTGCAGAGGGCGCTAACCGGATTGAATTCCGCGTGACCACCAACCCAGGCCAGCCGCTGCAGGCGATCTCGAAAGTGGCCTCCGGCGGTGAACTGTCGCGTATCGCGCTGGCAATTCAGGTCATTACCGCCAGGAAAATGGAAACCCCGGCGCTGATCTTCGATGAGGTGGACGTCGGTATCAGCGGCCCAACCGCTGCGGTGGTCGGCAAACTGCTGCGTCAGCTTGGGGAATCCACCCAGGTGATGTGCGTGACACACTTACCGCAGGTGGCAGGCTGTGGCCATCATCACTTCTTTGTCAGCAAAGAAACCGACGGCGAGATGACCGAAACGCACATGCAGCCGCTGGACAAACGTGCCCGTCTGCAGGAACTGGCGCGCCTGCTGGGCGGCAGCGAAGTCACCCGCAACACCCTGGCAAATGCGAAAGAACTGCTTGCGGCATAAACTTTTTCGGGATCTCAGGGTCATAGAGAACAATAAAAACGCCGACAGACCGAGCGCCAAAGGTTTTAATGTGGCGAAAGGTCTATTATCATCGGCATATTACATATGAGCCGTCGCGTCTTGCTCGGGCCCGAAAAGGAATCAAATCACTATGCGCTGTAAAACGCTGACCGCTGCCGCAGCGGTTCTTCTGATGTTGACCGCAGGCTGCTCCACTCTGGAACGAGTGGTTTACCGCCCTGACATCAACCAGGGGAACTACCTTGCACCTAACGATGTGTCAAAAATCCGTATTGGCATGACGCAGCAACAGGTCGCATATGCCCTGGGAACGCCGATGATGTCCGATCCGTTCGGCACCAACACCTGGTTCTACGTCTTCCGTCAGCAGCCAGGCCATGAAGGCGTGACGCAGCAGACCCTGACGCTGACTTTCAGCAGCAACGGTGCGCTGACCAATATCGACAACAAACCTGCACTCACCAAAGAGTAAGGTTTGAGAAACGCAAAAAGGTGCTCAATGAGCACCTTTTTTGTTGTCTTAGGCCATCAAGAAAGCCAACTATTTCGCCGATTTCTCCGCACGCTGGCGACGTAGCTCTTTCGGATCGGCAATCAGCGGACGATAGATTTCGACCCGGTCGCCGTCGTTAACCGTATCGGTAAGCTTCACCGGACGGCTGTAAATGCCGACTTTGTTTTTGGTCAGATCGATATCGCTACGTAATGTCAGCAGGCCAGAAGCACGAATCGCCTCTTCAACAGTCGCGCCCTCTTCCAGCTTCACGCGTTGCAGATACTGTTTTTCCGGCAGGGCGTACGCCACTTCCACCACAATATTAGCCGACACTGTAAACCTCTTTGGCGCGGACAGTGAACGCCTGAACCATATTCGATGCCAGCTCTTTAAACACGCGGCCAAACGCCAGTTCGATCAGCGCATTGGTAAACTCGAAGTCGAGGTGAAACTCGATTCGGCAGGCATCGGCGCTGAGCGGAACAAACTTCCAGCCACCCATCAGCTTCTTGAATGGGCCATCCACCAGATGCATCAAAATGCTCTGGTTATCGGTCAGGGTATTGCGGGTGGTGAACGTTTTGCTGATCCCGGCTTTAGAGACATCTACCGCCGCCGTCATTTGCGTCGGGCCTGAGTCCAGTACGCGGCTGCCGGTACAACCCGGAATAAACTGCGGATATGACTGAACGTCGTTCACTAACTGGTACATTTGTTCCACACTGTAGGGGACAAGCGCAGTACGACTAATCTGAGGCATAGCATTTTCCATGATCAAACAACCGACAAATAATAACATTTATCCCTTGTTAAAAAAACGCTGAGCCACATCTCGTGCTAATATAGCGCGTTAGACCTCACAGGACGCAATGAGGTGACTTTTTGACATCAGATTACCTACGGCTTCACGAAACTTATGACGAAGAAAAAAGCACATAAATCTGGCTCGGCAACCATTGCGCTCAACAAGCGTGCCCGCCATGAATATTTCATTGAAGAAGAATTCGAAGCTGGCCTTGCACTGCAGGGCTGGGAAGTAAAATCGCTGCGTGCGGGTAAAGCCAACATCGGCGATAGCTACGTGATCTTTAAAGACGGCGAAGCCTTTTTGTTTGGCGCGAACTTTACGCCTCTGACGGTCGCGTCCTCTCACTACGTTTGCGATCCAACCCGCACTCGTAAGCTGCTGCTGAACAAGCGCGAGCTCGATTCACTTTTCGGGCGTATCAATCGCGAAGGTTATACCGTACTCGCTCTGTCGCTGTACTGGAAAAACGCCTGGTGCAAAGTGAAAATCGGCGTCGCGAAAGGTAAGAAGCAGCACGACAAGCGTAACGACGCAAAAGATCGCGAATGGCAGGTAGATAAAGCGCGAATAATGAAGCACGCAGGCCGCTAAACCGGGCAACTATTGAGCGATTCAATAAGTTAACGTCCGGACTGGTATCCGGCATGCGAATGCTGGTATACTTGATGTAACACTATTGGGGCTGATTCTGGATTCGACGGGATTTGCGAAACCCAAGGTGCATGCCGAGGGGCGGTTTGCCTCGTAAAAAGCCGCAAAAAAATAGTCGCAAACGACGAAAACTACGCTTTAGCAGCTTAATAACCTGCTAAGAGCCCTCTCTCCCTAGCTTCCGCTCTTAAGACGGGGATCAAGAGAGGTCAAACCCAAAAGAGATCGCATGGAAGTCCTGCCTGGGGCTGAAGTGCTAAAACTAATCAGGCTAGTTCGTCAGTGGCGTGTCTGTCCGCAGCTGGCGTGCGAATGTAAAGACTGACTAAGCATGTAGTACCGAGGATGTAGAAATTTCGGACGCGGGTTCAACTCCCGCCAGCTCCACCAAAATTCTTTGTTGATGGTCACCAGAGCCTGATACGAAGTCCTGAAAGCCCGCACGGCGCAAGCCTGGCGGGCTTTTTTGTGCCCCTATTACGCCTAACACGCCCCACCCCCTTGACGCTGGATAAAAACACAGTATAACTACACTCCTACCCACTACACTTAGGATCACAAACCCATGTTCGTCGAGCTGGTATATGACAAACGCAACTTTGAAGGACTGCCTGGCGCGAAAGAGCGCATCCTGAACGAATTGACTAAGCGGGTACATCGCATCTTCCCCGATGCCGAGGTGCGCGTTAAGCCGATGATGGCGCTGCCAGGCATCAACACCGATGCCAGTAAGCATGAGAAAGAACAAATCAGCCGTGCCGTTCAGGAAATGTTTGAAGAAGCCGAGATGTGGCTCGCTGACGAGTAACAGATAGCCCGGAACCGCTCTCCCGGATCCCACCGTCCGGGAATGTCACCCTCCTGATACCCCGTTAATAATCATGACTAATAGGCGATTATCATCACTCCGCACTGCCCTCGCCCTGTCATAAATTCACGCAGATAAAAGATGCGTTTCGTTTACACCGCGCTGAATCCCATCATCCCCTGGTCTTCGTTCGACAGCCCTGAAATTGAGGCATTGCGTTGGCGTCGATTAGCGCTAGCGGAAAATAACAATCGGCTTGCCCATGAGGTTTGAGCAGCCCTGTTCTGTCAGCAGAGTGAACAATTACTGCAATATACTCGGAAGTGTTGTAACTCATCCTGGCCTGTGCTCCAGGCCAGGGGCATCATGATGGCGGAATATTTAGGTCAGAATGAACTTTCGGACGGCACGCTCAAAGCAAACATCTATTCGAGCCTTCTCCAAAAGTCCTTCAAAAGTGCCAGTGACTCCTATCAGCGTCATTTATGGCCGCGTCACTGGTTCAAATTGATGCAGCAGGCGTCCTCCGCAGCATCTTTCTGGTGTGCTTCAGTTATATTTTTGCTATTTTTCATAATATAAAGCAACCTCAAAAGCATCATTAATTATTGTGCCGATAACTCTATAATTTTATTAAAGAATGGGAGCAATGTATTTACACGGTATTTTAATAAAACCTTACACAGTGAAATACTCAAGGAAATTAACTCTCGCTTGGTATTCGATTTGCTTTCAGAAAGAGAAAGGAAGTTAACCTTGGATAATTTAACCGTTCTGATTTACCAAAGAGATTTTGATATCAAAAAACAGATCCTATTAGTCGAAAAGTTTGGTGACATCTGCTGGGTTTCTGAATGGCGTTAACACCCCTGGTATTAACGCCATTCAATGGCATTCGATTACTCGCTTATGGTTTGAGTTTGTGGGTGAAAAGCGTCTTTCTCCTGCAACTGGATATTTTCTTCATGAAGATACTGTTTATCCAGAACTTTAACGAAAGGCATATAAATTACCGTGGCGATAATCAGGTTAACACCCTGTAATATTGCACCAGAAATCCCGGTCGTCAGAAATCCGGAAATAAATATCGGCGTTGTCCATGGAATAGCAATACCCGATGTTGGAGGAACCCAGCCCAGATAGATTACAATATAGGTGAAGGTACACAATACAATCGGCGTGAGGATAAAGGGAATTAGCATCAGTGGGTTCAGCACGATGGGCAATCCAAATATAATCGGCTCATTAATATTAAAGATGGCCGCCGGGGCGGCGAGACGTGAAAGCTGCTTCAGTCGCGTGCTTTTAGCCACTAAAAATATACTGATCAGCAACGCACCGGTAAAGCCCGTACCGCCTGCAATAAGATACACGTCCCTGAACTGCTGCGTAATAATGTTGGTGGCAGCGAGGCTCGACTGCGTGGCCGCAAGGTTTTGTGCGCTCAGTGTCTGCCAGATTGGCCCCATTACCGAGGAAACAATCGAGTCGCCATGAATACCAAAAAACCAGAACAGACCAATAAGCGTCTCAGCAATGAGCTGTGAGAAAATCGAATTGCCCAAGTGGAGCAATGGCTCCTGAAGCATCACGCTAATAAAGTTACCCGCCGTCACGTACGAAGTCGCTTCAAACAGCGTCTTTATCACTATCCAGAACAGCATCACAAAGAGAATCGGCACTAACGACTTAAAGGATTTAGCAATTTCTGGCGGGACGCTATCGGGCATCTTGATAGTGAAGGTATTGTTCTCCAGGTACTGTACCATTTTCAACGTTACCAGAGTGATGATAATCCCCAGGAACATCGACTGAGCGCTAAAATCGTTAAGCGCATATGCCCCCCCAATCACCTCTCCCGTCGCGCTGGTTATCTTACCCGGCGCCATTAAGAAAAAGATAGCGAGCGGCAGGATGGCGGTACTTTGGCTGAGTTTTAACTTCTCTACCAGCTCTCTGGAAAAGTTAACGATCACCAACAGGGTCATCAACCCATAGCTGGCATCGATACCATAATTTAATTTATCTAACGTCCCTTTACCCAATAATGAAGCCATAAATTCGTTATAGCCACTGATAGGGAAGTTGATCAGCAGCAGAAAAAATGAACCCACAATCAAAAACGGAATTAATGAAATAAATGCATTTTTAAGGGCCGACAAATAGATATTGTTTGATATCTTTTCTGCCAACGGCAGCATCCGTTTCTCAAGGAAAGAGGTAAGATTCATCGACAGTTATCCTTCTATATTTTCTGTGATATAGTAATTAACTTTCGGGAACTGCTTAATATACACCGCCGGAACGCGCGAATTCTGCGCATCGCCCTTAACGATTTCCTGATAAATAGGTTTTTTGTCTTCATTATTAATGATGACTATCACCTTTTCTGCTTTGATAATTTTATTCAGGCCCACGGTCATCCCTTCCTCGAGGGTAACGGCACCTGAAAAATATTTTCTGCTGGCGACGTCAATGGTAATATCGTCAAGTTTCGTGACCAGATAGTCAGCATTCAATTCAACGCCGGGCTCGTTAAGACCAATATGTCCGTTCATCCCCACCCCGAGGATGACATAGTCAAATTCAGCGCCATCAAGAGCAGCCTCATAGACTGCAACATTCTGTTCTCGGGTGTAAAACGGATCAAAATGGACCAGTTTCACAGGATGCTGGCATTTATTAATGAAGTCCTCATTGATCATACTGAGGCAGCTCCCGTCCATCTCGACGGGCACCTTCAACCATTCATCCAGGGCAAAAAAGGTGAGATTTTCTGCAATGTTGGTCTTTGCCAGGGCTTCATAAACCCAACGCGGGGTGCTACCTGATGGAATCAACACCCGAGCGCCGGGTTTCAGGATGGAAAGCTCGGCAACAATTTGTTGCGCCAGCGCGTTATTATCTTTGAAGATCACGGTTTTCATGATGATTATCCCGGTTAATCTATTGCTTCAATGGACGAGGCGAACAGGGGTAAATAAGCTTTATTGGCGACCAACATCTCTTTAACCAATTTAATGCCGTTATTATCACTTGGGCACAGTGGGTTAAATACAAAGGCCGCAATGAGCTTCTGATAATCCCCGGTAGCTGCCGCAGTCACTACCTGCGTTTCATAATCTTTCATCATCGCGACAATCCCTTTTGCTGGCGAAGGTATATCCCCTGTACACAGCGGGATCGGCCCGGCGCTGGTCATCACGCAGTTGACTTCAACGACGACATCATTAGGTAAATTGGTGATCGCTCCGTTATTCATTACGTTAACGGTCTGAATACTTTTATCATCAAGATAAATAGCGCGAATGACATTTAACGCTGCTGTGGAGTAAAGGGAACCGCCTCTGGCTTCCAGCTCTTTGGGTTTCTCCTGCAGAGACTCATCGCGATATTTTTCAAACAGCTCAGCTTCGATGTTTTTAACCATCTGACCACGAGTCAGCTCGGCAGCGTCTTGCTCAGCTAACAGCTCATTCGTCTTAATATAATATTTTAAATACGACGAAGGGATGCAATGGGTTGCCCACAGCAGTTCTTTGTTAAACTGTTCGTTATTAACGTTTTTGAAACCTAGTTCGTCAACATCTGAGGCGTTCATTATATCAATGACCTCGCGCGTCCGGTCCCGCCCATCACACAGAACTTTGGTAATAAAGTTCATGTGGTTAGAGCCTTTAAACTCGATAAAGAGATCGTCAACCTCCACGTCAAGCAGGCTGGCGACTTTATGGAGCATATTGATTGGACCATTGCACAGACCAATCACGCGACGGTTATTACTGTGTTTTAAAACCGCCTCGGTGACCATTGAGGCCGGGTTAGTGAAATTAATCAGCCACGCATCAGGGCAGATTTCTGCCATTTCATTGGCAATGTCGATAATCACCGGGATTGTGCGCAGCGCTTTAAACATCCCGCCCGCACCATTGGTCTCCTGGCCGATAAAACCATAGGATTTAGGCAACATTTCGTCAACGATGCGCGCGTCAATACCACCTACTCGCAGTTGGGTGATGACGAAATCAGCGTCCTGCAACGCCTGCTTGCGATCAAAGGTTTGCACAACCTGAATGGGTAAATTGGCCTTCGCTAACATTCGCTGAGTCAGGCTGAAAATGATCGCCATTTTCTCTGCGCCCATGTCGACGTCCACTAACGTAATATCAGAGACCGGCAGGTATTCGTAATTTTTAATTACCCCTTCGATTAATTCAGGGGTGTAACTGCTACCGGCACCAATAACGACCAATTTAACCTTTTTCATCATCCTTCCTCTTTTGAATTGAACTTCAATGATATTCGTCGCATTTTAGACAGATGAAAAAGCACGATATCAATGACAGCAATTTGTATTGGATAACTAATATTCTCGAAAGCCGACCCTTTGATAATGGCATTCTTATACACCAGGGCTATATCGGCCTGGCGCTCTAGCGTTGAATTCAACTTGCTGGTAATGGCGGCCACTTTTACACCGTATTTTCTGGCGTTACTGATGATCTCATCCAGCATCTCTGACTCCCCACTGTTGGAGACAAGCAACAGGCAATCATTGGCGCTCATAAATCGGCTTCTGACTTTACAGTTGGTGTAGTCCGATTCACTATGCGCATCCAACCCAAGCACCATTAAGTTGTAACTCAGGTAACCCGCAGCACTGCTTGATGTGCCATACCCCCAGGTAATGATTGAATGACAACCTGCGAGGAAATCACAAAAGGCATTGACCTTTATTTCAGGGATTTTTATTAAAGCGTCCTGAAATTCCTGCGCATATTGATTAATAAACATATTGTGATGCTGAGAGTTTCTCGACATAGTAAAGGCATCACGAATGTTAACTTTGAACTCCTGAAAATTGTTAAACCCCAACTTTTTAACCAGTTTGGAAATCGATGGCGCAGTGGTATAAACGCGATCGGCAAGTTCATGAATTTTCATTTCATAGACTTCGGAGGGGTTCTCCTGGCAAAATTTGTAGATCCTCAGGTCATTCTTCGTCAGGTCTTTTCTCATTAACAGTACCATTATTAATACTCCCCGCAGGCAGTATTCGCTCTCGTAAAAGATATTAGCGGTTATAAAGAGAAATAGATTTTAGGTTTTAGAAATTAATTTCCGTGATGCACATCAAAAATTTCTCAGGTTGCGCTTTTCTCCTCTTCACAAAGGCCTGCAGGGTCGGGCAAAAAAACTGACCTTCCCGACCGCACGCCCGGTTTCAATCTGCGCATGGGCTTTCTGCACATTCGCCGCCGTGATCGCACCGAAGTGCTCACCCAGCGTGGTGGTAATCACCTGCTCGTCAATCAATGCGGCAACGCGGTTCAGAAGCTGATGCTGAGCGATCATATCCCGGGTTCCAAACATCGAGCGGGTAAACATAAACTCCCAGTGCAGGGAGATGCTCTTCGCCTGCACGGCGTGAACGTCAGCGGCGGCATGATGAGTGACGATGCCGAGGTGATCTGCCGCCTGGCGGTCTCCGGGGCGGGGGTGGCGTACAAATCCAGGCTGGACGTCGCGGGCGTCAGGCTACTGTATGAGGCGGTCAAAGCCTGCTGTGAGGGTCAGGAGGGGGGGGAATCCCGCTGAAGAAGATATTTGCCTGTGTTTTTGGTACGAAAAGCGGCAAAAATGCGCTATAAAAGCCGCATGAAAATCCCAAACAGACTCCAACCCCTGGTCGATGACGGCCTGATCGACGCCGTGCTTCAACGCCTGAAAAGCGGCAAGGAAGCCGACGTATACACCGTGCTGTGCGGTGACAATATTCAGTGTGCCAAAGTGTACAAGGAAGCGTCACAGCGCAGCTTCAAGCAGGCCGTGCAGTATCAGGAAGGACGTAAAGTCCGTAATACGCGTAATGCGCGCGCGATGCAAAAAGGCTCAAAGTTCGGCCGTAAACAGCAGGAAGAGGTCTGGCATACGGCCGAGGTCGATGCGTTATTCCGCCTGGCGAATGCTGGCGTGCGCGTCCCTCAGCCTCACATGTGTCTGGACGGCGTGCTGCTGATGGAGCTGGTCACCGATGCCGAAGGCGCGGTCGCCCCTCGTCTGAGCGACGTTACCCTGAGCGAAGAGAACGCGGTTGCGGATTTCGATGCGATGATCCGCAACATTGTGCGCATGCTGTGCGCCGGTATCGTGCATGGCGATCTGTCCGAGTTTAACGTGCTGCTGGATGCCCAGGGGCCGGTGATTATCGACCTGCCGCAGGCGGTGGATGCCGCCGCCAACAACCATGCTGAATCCATGTTTGAACGCGATGTGAATAACATCACCGCCTATTACGGTCAGTTCGCCCCGCAGCTGCTGAAAACGCGCTACGCGAAAGAGATCTGGATGCTGTATGAAGACGGCAAGTTAACGCCAGAAACCCCGCTGACCGGGCTGTTTGTCGAAGAACTTCATGATGTGGATATGGACTCGCTGATGGATGAAATCATCACCGCTGAAGACGAGTATTATGAACGCCAGCGGGCGGCGAAAGAACGCGACGACGAGTAAATAACGCCTATGCTTGCTTAATACCGCCACAGCACGCTGTGACGGTATTAAGGCCCACACATCAAACTGGCTGATATTCCTGTGCAGCCAGACTCAACTGAGTGAGTTGCTCCTGAAGTAAACCAAGTCTATGTTGGTTTTGCCGAATAGCATCGCTTTTCTCCGTCAGATCAGCTATCACCTTTTCCATGTTCTGAATCTGCGGCGCAAAGAAAGCGAACATCTTCTCATCTGAACTCAGCACCTCGTAAATATCCTTGAACGGATCTTTGATGAAGTTACCAAGCGATTCTTTCGCCTCGGCGATTTCCCTCTCGCGCTCACGCGCTTTATAAGCGTCCCACAGATCGGAACCTATAGTGAACGCAGCACCTGCAGGGCCAGCCCATTTGGCAATACTCCCCGCCAGTTTGGTCGCCTCCCAAGGTTTGAACTTATACACATATCCCGTCAATTTGCCGATGGTGTCACGCGCGGCAAAAATGGTTGTTTTGATTGTCGCCGGGCTAATTTTAGAAATACCCTTAAAAGCACCGCCGAGGGATTTAAACGCACCTTCGCCGAGGTTACTTAGGAAGCTCTCACTGGAATTCAACTGGCGGGTAATATCATCAGACAATCGCTGCGTCACCGCGGTGGACTGATCAAAGAAGCGATCGACAGCTACTTTAATACGCAGGTGGAGCTTATAACCCACGCCCTCTTCCGTATATCCCAGTTCGTCATCCATAAAGGGACGGATATCTTCCAGTTCGAGCGGGCGTAACTGACTCATTAACTTATTTTCCATCAGCCTGAGTTCTTCATACAACTCGCCCGCCAGGCGCTTAACCTCTGCCCGGCTCTGATTGATATCGCTTCTGAAACGTAACGTATCTTCGTCATTTTTTTCAACGAAGGTGCTGAGTTCGTTAAGCTGCTGCCGGGCCTGCATCACTCGCTGGCTGACAATATCGGTCACCACGTCCATGCCGGTTTTCGCCAGCAGCACTTCAGGAATATTGGTTTTCAATATTTCACCTGCGGCATTTTTAAGATCGTTAATGCGCGAGCGGCTCTCATAATGTTCAGGTTTATTAAACCAGAAAGGCAGGCCGCGACCGTTTGGATTCGAGGCAATACAGACGATATTAAGCTGTTCGAGTTCAGCGGCATTCAGGTTAGCGGCGCGCTGTAGTTTTCCTTTGAGGTTCTCTTTTTTTATCGCTGCCTGTTCGTCAAACAGGACCTGGTCAGTCAAATCAATGACCTCATCCATTTTATTGATAATGAAGATAGTGGATGAGAGCTTGTTCAGATCGCGCAGCACCCATTTAGCAATGCTGCTGTGGCTCTCCTTCAGCGGATTAGTGGCGTCTACAACGTAAAAAATCAGGTGCGCCTCGGAAATATAACGTTTGGTAAGATCCTCATACATCACCTGCTTACCATCAATTTCCCTCTCTTTGTCGCCAAACAGCCCCGGCGTATCCACGATCTCACACTGGCCTGGCAGCCCTTCCGGCTTGTAAATACTCAGTCGGTCGGAAGACTCGTCCATTGAAATGTTCATATCTTCCATAACCTTGCCGAGCCATGCAGCAATAACGCTGGTTTTACCGTCGGAAAATGCCCCCAACAGCGCAATACGTAATACGTCGGACTCTACCGAAGCAATGGCTGACGAGATTTTCTGCAGATCGTCACTGACGTCCATTTCCATCTCACCGAGTGTTTCCAGTACGCCACGCAGCTTGAGCAGCGACGCAACGGCGGCTTGCTTCTCAATGCTGAACTGTTTGAATTGTTCCATAAGGCATCTTCTCCAGTTGATTTTTTAGTTTTGTGATTCGCTTAATCTGCTCTTCGAAAATCGGGATCGGCCGCTGCAGCGCTGCATTCATGTCACTCACCTTCTGCAGCAGACTGCCCTGAAGCTCTTTTTCGATAGCTGCAACCAGCTTATGGGTTTCTTCGCTGATGCCATCCAGCGCCTTATCCCTGGCGGTTTCAAGCCTGTCGCGCACTTTCCCCTGAGCTTTGCGAATTTTTGAGGATTTGCTGGTAAATAATCCGACAACTGTCATCACAACTCCGACCAGCGCACCAGCAACTGTACCTATGACCGTGCCAATTACGGGAAATGCACTGCCGATTGTGCCACCGGTCAACGCGTAGCTTCCGATTTTAAAGGCCATCGAACCAAAATCACCTAACCCCAGGTCGTATCCCATCGCGATATCGCTATCAAAATCGAATCCGCTACGCTGTTCAAAACTGACACGTTGTTGAAACTCAACGTGTTTAATATCTTCCAGAAGACGGGTCACCGCCTGAAGCATCTGTTCCTGCAGCGCCTTGACGCTCTCCTCGGTATCATTCTGCATCTGTTGCTCAGCGCGAATGCGACGGGATTTAAACTCTTGATTAATACGCCGGGCGATAGCATCGCTGTCGCCAAAATCATCGTCGACAATATCGTCGCTTTTATCTATCAGCTCATTGAAGAAGGTATTCCAACGGTTACGACGGTTGTTCAGCATTTGACGCTCGAAAGCACCGATCGCATTCCTGAACGCCACACGGCATTTTTCAAATTCCGGCTCGGTCCTTTTCAGGAACGTCCGGTGACTGGCTAACTGTTCCTCCAGAACCAATAAATACTGGCCTAACGACTCACGTACCTTACCTTTATTGCTCTCGACGATGTCTTCTTTGAAGGTGGCAACCTTACTTCTGATCACACGCGCAACCGCTTTGATCTGGCTAAACTCCAGCATTTCCTGGCGGGTGGAGAAATGGCGGAAATAGCTTTTCTGCTGTGCGCCAAGATTACGATCTCGGGAAGGGTGAATGGTGGTGCTTTGCGTAGCGTCGTCATAGGCCAGCGCGGAAAACGCCAACAGTCCCTGAACGCAATTACCTGGCAGCAGCACATCTGTCCCCAGCACAGGCTCAAGTACGCCAACGGTTTGCTTTAACGCTTCCCCTGCAGCACCCTGCTGCACCAGATCCCTTCGATCTTCTTCAAACTCATAGGCATCGGCAAAACCGCGCACATTCACTAAAGGGTAAACCTGCGTGCCGTATTCAAGATAAGACTTTATCTTCTCAGCAGTGGCTGTTTCCGGCTTTTTGTTGGTCCCGTTGACGTACACCACCATATGCGCTTCGGCGATGGCCTCTCTCACCTGGTGTACATAGCGCGACTCATTTCCCTCAATGCCCGGCACGTCGACCAGTTGAAAGGTTTTATCGTCAATGTGTAAGCTGTAGCGGGTGTTTCCTTTAGTAAAATCCGCCTCCCCGGTTCCAATAATTAACCCATCTACCCGGTTCGCCGTGTTTTTTAATTTCTCTGTCTTAATCACCGCTTGAATAAGAGGTGGCAGGTTTTTATCAAGCAGTGCCGATACATTAACCAACGGCTTCCTTCCGGCTTGCCTTGAAGCTGGAGGATTTTCAGAAATATTATCCTGAAGATACAGTGCGTCACTCATCTCCATTACCTCGCCAGCATCGTGACAAGCGCCACCGCGCCAGCACCAGCAGCAACACCAATAAAGGCGGTAATAAACAGCGTTAAACGGGCTTTCGTCCGGGTTTGCATCTGCAGAATTTGCAAGCGTGACTGGCTTTCGCTTTGCTCACGTTGCTGCCGCGCATTACTTTCATCACTTTCGATTTTCAGGCGCAGAGCACTTTCATTGCTGATGATTTGTGTCAGGCGTGTCGCAGAAAAACTGATATCAGTGATATTGTCCGATACATCAGAGTAGATGCGCCCTAAATCGCTACGTAGCTGCTCTAAGCTTTCACTGAGTTCTTGTTCAGCTTTATCCAGATCGTTCTGATTTTTTTGCAGCAGGTGTCGGCGAGACTCTTCATCAAACAAGATACGCAGGGACTCAATAATTGTACTTTTACCGGCATTGGTTTCGCCAAAAAAAGCGAGAGTGAACTTGTCCCATTCAGCATGTTTTTCCAGGTAGGATAATTTCTGATTGAAGCTCTCCTGCAAGCTTTGCAGCTTGTCCGTCATGGCCCTGAGGTGCTGTTTGCCGTCTTCATTCTCAATGTGAAGCCCGGCAATATCCGCCAGCGTTTGGTCAATGTTGCGTGAAACGTCGGCATAGAGGCGGTTAAAATCTTCTGCGGTATTCATTTTTTCTCTCTTTAGCATGAAATAGTGACCGGTTCTCTTTCAGCATGGGTTGCCACTCATACCAGATTGTGAGTGTACGTCGCGGTATGAAAAGAGGTGGGCAACGCCGACGTATCCGGAAATACCGGCCAGCTAACCGGTATAAAAGTGAAGGATGCAGATCGTATTTTGCGGATGTCGTCTTTCATTTTTGCCTATGAAAACGCTAATTCGCAAGACACAATATGTACTGAAAGGATTTACTTTCCGGGTGCGCAATGTGTTCAAGTCGATCGCCTGTAATAGTTAACGGCCAAAAAAACAAGAAACTAAAATTAAAATGCCTACCATTTTTGGTAGTTTTCCTGAAGCGGGATGATATACCTCTCGTGGACAATCAAAACGCCTTCGCGCCGCTCATCATCATGAGTTGAAAAAAATGCCGCACTGAATACGTTTCCTTCACATTCGGAATAGGGAGAGGATAATCATGAATAAATTCAATACATTGGAGATGAAGAATGACGATACCCTAATGTTCATTAGAAGGCATGACAGCAGGCAGATATTTATAGGAATAGCCGCATGAACGCTATAATAGCAGTATGATTAGAATCAATCATCGACACTTTTATTTATACCCAACCCCATAACATATAAAAAATACAAAGCCTATTTTTTAAACGTCACCAACAGATCAAATATCTTTTCATATATCCCTACACATTGATAACATCTCATTAGTGATAACGAAAATATAAATACGCTCTATTGCATCACCCTTAATTTTCTGAGAAGGGAAAGCCATGATTGCCCCCACCATAAATGTACAACTAACTTTAATGCGTACAGAATTTAAAAAATAAACACAACAACCACGCTAACCTCTCATCGCCCTATTAGCGGATTGAACATCCGACTAAGCATAGCGGGTTTGTTACAGAAAAAAGACAGTCAGAACGGTTTATTTTTCGTCCTGCGCGTACAACCTCATCGCGCCACAGGCACCGCCATTGCTGGCCTGTGCATTGCCCCCTCAACATAAGCCTTGTTTTACATTAACCTGTCACGGTTTTTAATTAGCACGAAAATCAATATACACACTCACGCCTTAAGCTAAACCTCGAATATATCTCTGGCTCATAAAAAAGTATTATTGTGGGAAGATAAAGACCCTCCATAGTTATCTCCATAGCCCACCCGTAACATGTGATAACAATTCTAAACACAAATTAAGCATTGCTAAACAATTGTCATTATCAACAACCCTGCCGCTTTGAAGGCGTCCTGTCGTTCAAAGAGCCGAGTCGCTTTGTGATTTTATTTATCTCGCCCACTGACGCGATAAATAAACTTACCCAAACGCACATTCCCGCAACCCAAATTATATTGGGCAAAAGGGCATTGCCATTAACGACTTAACAGGGAGCATATTAATGCAATCATAAACAGACCTTTCACTCAGCATGAACCGGTGCATTCTTTTCTGACGCCCTTTCGGCGACCAAAAAGAAAGATGATAGCAAATCAAGCAAAGGTAATTATTTATGGCCGAACAATATGATTTTACTGTCACACTCCACGACCTCGAATTTATTCTGAAGCAGATCAAGCTCTCCGAGTCGGCAACCACCGCCGATGGCGGGATCGATGGCGACAAGCTTCGTGAGGAGGTGGGTGACCCGCTGCTCCCGTACGGTATCCGTACCGTGGACGGTACCTGGAATAACCTGTTACCCGGTCAGGAAAAATACGGCTCTGCCGACCAGACCATGCCACGACTGGTTCCGCTGGATCTGGAGGCCATTCGCAACGACCCTGAACTGGCTAAATATCTCACTACCTCCGGTCCGAACAGCATGGTGACGGACTCCGACCCGCGCCAGATCAGTAACATCATCTCTGACCAGAGCACGAAAAACCCTGCTGCGGTAGAAGCGGCGAAAGATCTCAAAGACGCCCCAGGGGGGGGCGGCGACGTAAACGGTAGCCTGAACATTCCCAACCTGTCGCCAGATGTCGGCTTATCCCCGGCCTTTAACGGCTGGATGACCTTCTTCGGTCAGTTCTTTGACCACGGTCTGGATCTGATCCCGAAAGAAGGCAACGGTATCGTCTTTATCCCGTTGCTGCCTGACGATCCATTGTACAAGGAAGGGTCGGCAACGAACTTTATGATCCTGACCCGCGCCAAAGTGGATGCCACCCATAACACCGTGAACACCACCACCCCGTGGATCGATCAGAACCAGACCTACACCTCCCATCCATCGCATCAGATATTCCTGCGCGAATTCACCATCATTGATGGCAAACCCGAGCCAACCGGCCATCTGCTGAACGGCGCGCATGGGATCGCCACCTGGGGCGAGGTCAAAGCACATGCCCTGGAGTTTCTCGGCATCAAGCTGACCGACGCGGATATTTTCAACGTCCCGCTGCTGGCAACGGACCGCTACGGCAACCTGATCTTAAATCCCGTCACTCACAAAGTGCAGATTGTAACTGCCGCTACGGTAATGATCGATGGTGTGGCAACACTCGTACCCACGTTAGTTGACGCCGATGGCGGAGTACTACCGTCTAACACCATGCGCACCGGTCATGCCTTCCTCGATGATATCGCCCACACGGCGGTGCCGAAATTTGATGCTAACGGCAACCTGCTGGCCGATGTCAATGATGCGATTGGTGGCGCACCAGAAGCAGGCACTTACGATAACGAACTGCTCGACCGGCACTTCATCACCGGCGATGGTCGCGGTAACGAGAACATCGGCCTGACCGCCGTACACTCGGTATTCCACGACGAACATAACCGGCTGGTAGAGCAGTATAAAACCACCCTGCTGGCGTCAAACGATGTCGCGGTGATCAACCAGTGGCTGATGCCCAATCACCAGATCACCGAGATCCCCGCCGACACCAGCACTCTGGTGTGGAATGGGGAATATCTGTTCCAGGCCGGTCGCTTTACCACCGAAATGGAATACCAGCACCTGGTGTTTGAAGAGTTTGGCCGTGCCGTCCAGCCCGCAGTGGATCCGTTTGTGTTCTCGCCCACCGCTGACATCAACCCGGCGATCTTCGCCGAGTTCGCGCACGTGGTGTACCGCTTCGGCCACTCGATGCTGACCGAAACCGTCGCCCGTACCGACAGCGATATGCTGAGTGATGACCTGGGTCTGATTCAGGCATTCCTCAACCCGCTGGCCTTCGATAACGACGGGGACATGAGCAATGAACAGGCCATTGGCGCCATTGTGCGCGGGATGACCCGTCAAATCGGCAACGAAATTGACGAGTTCATTACCGGTGCGCTGCGTAACAACCTGGTCGGCCTGCCGCTGGACCTGGGCGCCCTCAACATCGCCCGCGGCCGCGACACCTTTATGCCAACCCTCAACGAAGCCCGCGCACAGTTCTTTGAAATCACGGGCAACAGCGAGCTCAAACCCTATACCAGCTGGTCGGATTTTGCCTATTACCTGAAAAACACCGCCTCGATCATCAACTTTATGGCCGCCTACGGTCAGCATAAGTTGATCACCGATGCCACTACGGTCGCCGGAAAACGTGCGGCGGTGGAGTTCCTGCTGTTTGGTCCGGCCAACGACGCGACCCGCGCCGATGCGTTTGACTTCTTCAACAGCACCGGCGCATGGGCGACCAAAGAGACCGGCCTGAACATGGTCGATTTCTGGATTGGCGGGCTGGCGGAGCGCAAAAACGAGTTCGGCGGCATGCTCGGCTCGACCTTTAACTTCGTCTTTGAAACCCAGATGGAGATGCTGCAGGACGGGGACCGCTTCTACTATCTGAGCCGTACTCAGGGGCTGAACATGCTCAACCAACTGGAGGCCAACTCGTTTGCCGCCCTGGTGATGCGTAACAGCGACCTGGGCGAAGTCGGCTCCTCTCACGTCCACGCCAAACTGTTTATGACCCCGGACCACACGCTGGAAGTGAACACCCGGGTACAGACCGAGGTCGATCCGACCTGGGGTAATCCACTTAAGGATCTGCTTACTCCGCTGGTGGTGCGCAAAGAGGCGGGAGCCGATGGAAACGGTGCCTATCTGAAATACGCCGGTGATGGCCACGTGGTGCTGGGCGGCTCACAGGGGAACGACACCTTAATCGGCGGCAAAGGTATCGACAGCCTGTGGGGTGACGGCGGTAACGATCGTCTCGACGGCGGTGACGAAGCCGATACCGTGCACGGCGGCGACGGGGACGACATCATCACCGACACCGGTACGCCGGTAGGTGGGGCGGACTTCCTGCACGGTGATGCCGGCAACGACGTTATCTTCTCCGGTAACGGCAATGATCTGAGCTTCGGCGGCAGCGGCAAGGACTTTATTGTCGTCGGCGAAGATGCCCAGGAAGTGTTTGGCGGTCTGGATAACGACTTCATCCTCGGTGGCTCCGGTGCCGACGCGCTGATGGGCAACGAAGGCGACGACTGGCTGGAAGGCGGCGACGGCTTTGACTCCCTGACCGGCGAAAACTCCGAGCTGTTCTTCAACAGTACCATCATCGGCCACGACGTCCTGAACGGTCAGGGTAACGACACCGACTACGACGGCGAAGCGGGCGATGACATCATGGTCCAGGGTGCGGGCATCCAGCGTAACAACGGGATGGCCGGTTTCGACTGGGCGATCCACAAAGGCGATACCACCGCCGCCAACTCGGACCTGGGCATTCCGATCTTCGTCAACCAGCAGGAGTTTATCCTGCGCGACCGCTTCGACCTGGTCGAAGGTCTGTCGGGCTGGAAATTTGACGATGTACTCACCGGCACCGATCAGCCGCTCGGTACCGCCCCGGTGCAGGGCACGCCGCTGTCCAACAACTTAACCCTTGAAGGCGTGGCGCGGATCGCCGGGCTGGATAAGGTGGTCGGCAGCACCCTGATGAATGGCGCAGTCGATGGCGTCGTGCTTAACCCGGACAACGGTGCCGACATTATCCTCGGCGGCGGCGGCAGCGACCGCATCATGGGTAAGGCGGGCAATGACATTATCGATGGCGATGCCTGGCTGAACGTGCGGATCGAAGTCAGGGATGCACAGGGGGCCGCGATTAAGAGCGTCGACAGCATGAACGACATCAAATTCGAGATGCTGAATGGCACCATCAACCCGGGCCAGCTGCACATCGTGCGCGAAATCCTCAGCGACGGTAACAAAGGTGAAACCGATATTGCGCTGTACCGGGATATCAGCAGCAACTATCTGTTCAGCCGTAATGCCGACGGCAGCCTGACGGTCAACCACGCCACCCCGGATGCCGCCCTGCCGGACAACGACGGTATCGACCGCCTGCTGAATATCGAAAAACTGGAGTTTGGCGATAAATCGCAGCTGTGGGTGACGGCGCAAAAAGCCACCGGCAACGTCGACATCAGCAACAAAGCCCCGTCGGCGGGGGATCTGCTGCGCGTCAGCACCTCCAACCTGGCGGATGGCAACGGCCTCGCGGATAACCTGCCGATCACCTACACCTGGCAGGCGCTAATCGGCGGCGAGTGGCGCAACCAGGCCACCGGCGTGGAGTTCCGGGTGCCGAACAACCTCGCAGGCTCTCAGCTGCGGGTCACCGCCAGCTTTACCGACCGCATGGGCGATGCTGAATCACTGGTCTCCGCCTTTACCAGCCCGGTCGGGCCACGCGATCAACCCACTACCGGCGCACCGACCATCAGTGACCAGACGCCAACCCGCACCATGGCGCTGACGGCTGTGGTCTCGGGCATTGCCGATGCCGATGGCCTGACGGGGGGGAACTTCCGCTTCCAGTGGCAGATGAGCACCCTGCTCGGCTTCGTCAACATTGCGGGCGCCACTGCGGCGACCTACACCCCAACCCAGGGCGTGGTTGACCGTGCCCTGCGGGTGGTCGTCACCGTCACCGACGATGAAGGCAACCCCTCCGTGGTGCTGACGTCTGCCGCCACACAGACGGTCGGGGATCTGATTGTCGGCAACAACGGCGGGAACGCCATTATCGGCACCGGCGGCAGCGATTACCTGGACGGCGGGGCGGGCAACGACACCCTGACCGGGCTGGGAGGCGATGACTTCATGCTCGGCGGCACAGGGAATGACACGCTGAACGGCGGCGACGGCAACGATGAACTGCACGGCAACGACGGCAACGACACCGTGAATGGCGGCAACGGCAACGACCTGCTGTACGGCGAAGCCGGAAACGACACGCTCGATGGCGGCGCGGGGGCTGACACCATGTTCGGCGGCGCTGGCGACGATATCTATGTCGTCGACAACGCGGGCGATATCGTGGTGGAGAACGCAAACGGCGGGAATGACACCGTCCGCACCAGTCTCAGCAGTTACGATCTGACCGCCAACGTTGAAGTCCTGACCTACACCGGACTGGGCAACTTTATCGGTACCGGTAACGCCCTGAACAACATCATCACCGGCGGCATCGGTAATGATCAGCTGTTCGGCATGGACGGTAACGACCAGCTGATCGGTGGCCTCGGCAACGACTATCTGGAAGGCGGAATCGGCACCGATAACCTGCAGGGCGACTCCGGGAATGACACCCTGGCGGGCGGTGCGGGCGTCGATACTCTAAACGGCGGCACAGGGAACGATATCCTGATCGGCGACGCGGGTAACGACATCCTCACCGGCGGCAGCGGCAGTGACAACTTTGTCTTCGGGGTCGGTTTCGGGCGCGACACCATCACCGACTTCGACAGTAACCCGACGGGCGGTCAGGACTTTATCGACCTGCAAACCCGGGGCATTACTGCGGCAACGTTCGCCAGCAGCGTCTCGATTACCGGCAATAACAACACCACCACCCTTACCCTCAGCGGCGGCGACGTCATTACGTTAACGGGGACAGCAGCCAACTCCGTGACGATTAATGATTTCCATCTGCTGAGCTAACGGTGAGTCGGGAATAAAAACACTACTTTATTGATGTTATAAGGAGCACACCATGCCGCGCCAGTATAAGTCGACAGAACTGAAAAAAGCCCTGAAGGGAACCAGACCTGCTTTTATTATGCTGCTGTTTTTTAGCAGCGTGATAAATCTACTTATGCTGGCGCCGGCAATCTATATGCTGCAGGTGTACGACCGGGTTCTGGCCAGCCAGAACACCACTACCCTGCTGATGTTAACGTTACTGATCGTTGGGATATACATAGTCATCGGGATGATTGAGTTTGCCCGCGCCAGCGTGATGACCCGGCTCGGCAACCGTCTGGATGTGAAATTAAATCAGCTGGTCTTCAGCGCCGCTTTTAAGCGTAAAACGGCGACGGGGGATAATAACCCGGCGCAGGCGCTGAACGAGCTGGGGCAAATACGGCAGGTGCTTTCCGGCAACAGTTTATTTGCCCTGCTGGATATCCCCTGGACGCCCTTCTATTTACTGATTGCCTTCCTGGTGCATCCTCTGCTGGGGTATTTATCGCTCGGGGGGATTCTCGTCCTGTTTTTCCTGACCCTGATAACGGAACTCGCCACTAAATCGCCGATTCAGCAGGCACATGAATTAAGCGTACACAACACCACCCGGCTGAATAAGCAGCTGCAGAATGCCGACACCATCGAAGCGATGGGGATGCTCGGCACCCTGAAGCAGCACTGGCTGGAGCAGCACAGCAAAGTGATGGTGCTGCAAACCCAGATTGCGGATAAAACCTCGGTCCTCAGTAGCCTGAGCCGCTTTGTGCGAGTCCTGCTGCAGTCCGTGGCGCTGGGTGCGGGGGCATTGCTGGTCATAGCCGGGGAGATCACCCCCGGGCTGATGATCGCCTCCTCGATTATCCTCGGTCGGGTGCTGAGCCCGGTGGAACAGGTGATCAGCAGCTGGAAGCAGTTCGTCCAGTTCCGCAGCGCCTGGCACCAGTTAACCAGGCTGCTGCAGGAGTATCCGGGCACCAAAGAGGTGCTGACCCTGCCAACGCCGAAAGGCAACATCAGCGTCGAAGGGATCTTCGCCGCCCCTCCGGGCCAGAAAGCCGCCACGCTGCGCAATATCTCCTTCCAGCTCGAACAGGGCGAAGTGCTGGGGATCATCGGCCCTTCCGCCTCGGGTAAAAGCTCGCTGGCGAAGCTGCTGGTCGGCGTCTGGCATCCGTTATCCGGCAAGGTGCGGATCGATGGAGCAGACATTTGCCAGTGGGATAAAGTCCTGCTTGGCCCGTCCATCGGCTATCTCCCGCAGGATGTGGAGCTGTTTGACGGTAGCATCGCCCAGAACATCTCCCGCTTTGGTCATGCCGACAGCGAGCTGATCGTGGCCGCCGCGCATCTGGCCGGGGTTCACGAGATGATCCTGCGCCTGCCGCAGGGCTACGACACCCCGCTCGGGATGGGGGGTTATCAGCTCTCCGGCGGCCAGCGCCAGCGCATCGGCCTGGCGCGGGCGGTGTACAACAATCCGGCCTTTATCGTCCTCGATGAGCCGAATGCCAACCTCGACGACATCGGCGAGATGGCCCTTATCAAAGCGATCACCACCCTGCGCACACAAGGGCAAACCGTGGTGTTGATTTCCCATCGCCCAACCCTGCTGGGCGTGGTCAACAAAGTCCTGCTGATTAACGAAGGCGCCGTCCAGGCATTCGGCCCGCGCGAGCAGGTGTTTGCCAACCTGCGCCAGGCCAACATGCTCAAATCCGTGCCGACCGCCGCCGCTGCTGATGCACCGGTGGCCGACAGCGCCCCTTCCGTCAGCCACGAACCCCAACGAGAGGCATTATGATGAAAAAGAACAACAACAGCCCTGCGATGCCCGACGGTGACGGCGTGGATATCAATATCTGGCCGCCGCTGATTCGCGGCACGATCGTTATCCTGATCGCCGTGGGCGGGTTCTTACTGTGGGCAGGCAAAGCGCCGCTGGATGCCGGGGTGGTGGCCGAGGGCACCGTCACCGTGTCGAGCAACCGTAAAACCATCCAGCACTTAAGCGGCGGCCGGGTCACCGATATCTTTATGAAAGAGGGCGAAGTGGTGAAAAAGAACCAGGTGCTGATGCGTCTGGATACCCTGCAGCTCGACATGCGCTACAGCGCCCTGAGCGCGCAGTTTATCTCTGCCAAAACCAGCGAAGACCGCCTGCTGGCGGAGCGCAACGGGGCGGACGCCATCACCTTTAGCGACACGCTGAGCAAAAATTTTGCCAGCAATAAGCGGCTGGCAGAGAGCCAGCAGCTGCAGACCAGGCTGTTCGAGACGCGTCGCAAAAACATTCAGGATGAGATCTCGATGATCGAGGAGTCGCTGGATGGCCTGACCGAACAGACCGGGAACCTGAATAAAATAAAAGGCTATCGCGAGCATCAGTTCACTCTGATTAACAAAGAGCTGGGGGCGATCCGGGCGCTGACCGAGAAAAACTACTACCCCAAGGCCCAGCTAATGGTGCTGGAGCGCGAGGCCGCTGAAATATCCAGCACCGTCTCCGAGGATATTCTCAACATCGCCAGGCTCAAGTCGCAGCAGAATGAACTGCGGATCAAAGCCTATCAGGTGCAGCACCAGTACCTGCGCGAAGTGGAGTCGGAATTAACCCTGAAGCAAAAAGAGGTGGCGATGCTGGAGGACGAGCTGATGTCGACCCGGCATGAGCTGGATAACACGGTGATCCGCTCCCCTATCGACGGGATCGTGCTGGATGTCAAAGTCAGCACCGTGGGCGGGATCATTCAGCCGGGCGAGCATTTAATGGATATCGTTGCCGCCGGCCAGCCGCTGCAAATCGACGCCAAAATCCCGGTACAGGCCATCGACAAGCTGGCCCCAGGGCTGACGGTCGACGTACTGTTCCCGGCCCTCAACCACGCCCTGCTCCCGTCGGTCCCCGCCCGGGTGCTGACGGTCTCGGCAGACCGCTTAACCGATAAAGTCACCCAGCAACCGTACTACCTGGCCGAAGTACAGGTCTCCGCCGAAGGGGTGCATCTGTTGGGGGATTACAAGATCAAAGCCGGGATGCCCGCCAGCGTAACCATCAAAACCGGGGAACGCACCTTCCTGAGCTACCTGTTCAAACCCCTGCTGGCCCGGCTGGAGCTGGCGTTTAAAGAGATTTAATCCCACCGCAACGTCGCAGCGCGACCTGGCAGAAGGGCATGCCGGGGGCGCTGCGCTTGCCCGGCCTGGCAAACCCATAAGCCGCATCCCCGTAGACCTGATAAGCGCAGCGCCTTCTGGCGTTTTTTGTCCCCAGCCCCTTACCTGCACGACAAACCTGTACACATTGCTGCCTGAAACGCCTTTCCTGACCCAAAATTTGTGCACTACTTCACCAGATAACACCTTTTTGTTACGCATTCGGATAATTCTGTACAAGATTCATGTACAACTTTAACCTTTTCGTATATTTTTTTATCAATAATTTAAACCTACCCATCCGGAGTCACTATGCGACATAACGGTTCGCACCAGAGTTCAGCCATGGCCATCTCGGCCTACTTCAATAAAGCCAGCATGCCTACGCAACAGGAGACGCTGGGCGTGATTGTGAGTGAAATTCTGAAGGAAGGACGGAGCCTGAGCCGACTGAGCATTTGCACGAAGTTGCTGCACCGGGTGGAACTGACTGAAAACGAGGAAGAGATTGCTCATTACAATGAATTGATTGGTTTGTTTTTTGAACGATAACGACAACCGAACTTCCATAGCTTACATCAGTCAGTATATTGATACGCGCCGGCTCGGACCCGACGGCTGGCTTAAAAATATTACTGATAACATGCTGCGGTGAGCCCGGCCTCCCGTCAGCAGTATGAGAACAGTTATGCACAGAACGAAACCTGAAAAACTGAAAGATGATCTTATTGGCGAAGCCGTATTGTTAATTTTAAAAAACAATGGGCCCATTAATTTCAAGGCGCTGGCCAGCAAGCTGCGTGCCATGGCGCTAAGCGAAAGCGATCCTGAAAGACAGACGGCGCTTGCTGCGGCGGTGGCCGAAATTGAACAACGTACTTCCGGACACGCCAGTAACCATGCAGAGATAAGGGGCAACTACAGCATTGATAATATGCACCATCTCATGACCAAAAATAGCCAACAACGCGCTGACAAAAAACATTAATTTTTATTCTGGTGAATAAGATGAACAAAGACATTGCACAGCACAGTTATAAATTTGACGCACTGCATGACCAGGCTCTGGCAAAACACTTTCGCACCGCTGGTGCGTCCTTATCTGATGAAGCGGCGGTATTAGGCGCAGCCATCAGATGTATTTTGCTCTGCGGCGATAACGTGTCGAATAAAGAAATTATTCTGCAGTTGATCCACGCCCTGGAAGTCACCCCCGATCCCGCAGCGGCAGATATCATCCGCAATACGCTGGAGATTGTGGTTGGCTTTACCCGCGACGATATGTAACCGGCGTTTCTGCGGCAGGCCGGCGCCGTACGACGCTGGCCTTAATCTCTTTCTGCCTGCCCGGTGATTTAGCAAAACTGTGAACTCACCACAACCCCTGCAATAACAACTCTCTTGCCGACTCCCTGCCACTTTTCTACGCTTACTTCACAGCAACCAACGTCGAATAAACCAGCACCCTCGAACGTTAACGTTTTACCTGTGGAATGGAGAGTCACCCTATGCTGCGCCCTTTTGTCCTGCTGGTCGCGACGCTGTTCTGCCCCCTGGTCCATGCCGCGCCGACCACCTGGACTATCGAGACGGATAAGACGGCCATCCGACTATCATGGCATGCGTTTGGCGGCATTCTGTCGTGGGCGAATCTGAGCGGGGTGACGGGGGCGGTGACGCTCGATCCCGACAATGAATTTGCCGATCGTATCAACGTACAAATCCCGGTCGCCACCCTCAAGGCCTCGAACAACCTGCTCACCTGGCAGCTGAAAAGCGAGATGTTTTTTGATGCGCAGCGCTACCCGCATATCACCTTTACCAGCACCCGGGTGGTGAAGCTCGGGGAGGATCGTTACCGCGCCTTTGGCACCCTTGCGGTCCGGGATCTCACCCGCCCGGTGATCCTTGAGGCCACGCTCGATCGCCAGTCGGCCGGGGCGATCGCCCTGCATGCCACCACCGCCATCTCGCGCGCGGCTTACAAAATGGATCGCTTTGCGCTGGTGGTGGACGATCGGATCGCCATTTCGATCGCCATTAAGGCCAAAACGGCTGTCGCACTATGACAGCGCGGCCTGCAGTTGACGGGCGGTCGCCTGCAGCTGCGCGACCGGAGTGCGGGCAATCAGGGCGTACTGATACTGCGGGCTGTGCCACCAGACGATATTCATCCCGTAGCGCTGCTCGCTGCTGATGGCTCTGCCACCCCCCTGCTTGTGCGCCGACACGCACAGCGCCATCGGGCCGTAGTCGGCGTGGTTCCACGCAATCTGGGCAATGGGGGTACGTTCATAGCGCAGAATGCGCACCATCTTCAGCTCACTTCCCGCTAACACCAGCTGGCTTTCCTGCAGCTGCAAACCCATGTCCCCGGCGAGGCGGGCCAGACCGCGGCGCAGCACCGACGGCGAGCTGTCGACGTCGAGCAGCGTTTCACCGCTGTAGAGCGACATGTAGTGCGCCTCCAGGTCACGAATGCTGGCGTCTTCGTGTAGCGCTTCTATACCGTCGTCCACTCCCGGGCGTGCCAGATACCCGATCCCAACGCCGGTCAGCAGAAACGCCACCGAGGCGGCAGTCAGCGCCCGGCGGCTGACCCCCGGCCGCACTGCCACCGCCCCGGCAAGATGGGCATCCAGCCGGGCGAGCATCCGCGCATCAGGCGCCTCGTCCAGCAGCGGCGCAAAGGCTTGTTGATAGTCCTGATTGCTTTTCATCAGTTCGGCGGTACGCCCGGCGAGGATCTCCTCGCTACGCAGCAGGCGCGAAAACTGCCGGGCGTCAGCCTCCGTCATTTGCCCGTCCAGCCAGGCCACGATGGCTTCATCGTCATAAGGGGGGGTAAAGCGGAGTGTGTTCATCCCCGTCTCTCCTTGGTGGATGGCGGGGCATCCACTGTTTTTGCCAGTGTGGCCCGCGCACTTGCCAGCCGACTCATCACCGTGCCAATCGGCACTGACAGAGTATCGGCCGCCTCCTGATAGGTAAAACCTTCGACATACACCAGAAAGAGGGTGTTGCGCTGGGCCTCCGGCAGGGCGTTCACCCGACGCATAATCTGCTGATAGCGCCGGTGATTATCGTCCTGCTCATCGGTATCGGGTGCCTGCAGATCCTCGCTGTCGACAAAACCCTGCCCCATCCGCACGCGCCGTGCGCGCAGATCGGAGATCCAGATCGAATGCAGGATCGCAAACAGCCAGCGGTCGATGCGCGTGCCTGGCGCGTACTGCGCACTCTTTTCGAGTGCGCGAACGCAGGTTGCCTGCACCAGCTCCTCGGCCATCTCACGATTGCGCGACAGAACCAGCCCATAGCGCCAGAGGCGGGTCAGATGAGCAGCAAGCTGCTGGTGAACGTCGCGGGTGGCGATTTTTAGCTCCTTATGAACAGGTTCAGGATTCAGGGTGGCCGTTAATGGCCGCCTGCAAATCCTGGTACTCTTCACAGCCCTGGCCGCAGATGCCCGCAATCGCCTTGAGCTGCTCCCCGGCCAGATCGGGACGGCCTTTTACCATCCAGGCTTCGCCGAGATATTCCCGGGCCTGGGCGTAGTCTGGCTTAAGCGCCAGCGCGCGCTGATAATAGCCAATGCCCTCGTCCGTGCGCCCCAGCTTGCGGGTGGCATAGCCGCGATAGTTCCACGCCTCGGCGGTATTGCTGTTTTTCAGACTATCCAGCAGATTCAGGGCCGCCTGGTACTCACCTTTTTTCGCCAGGTGGTACGCGTAGTGCGTCTTGTCGGTGTCGCTCAGGTTCGCGGACTTATCCGGCACGCATTTCTTGCTCGCGCTGTCATACACCTGGCCGCGCGGGCAGTCCGGCGTGGTCTTATCGGTATTATTATCGCCCATCGCCAGGGCAGACGGGGCCTGTAAAAAGCACAGAAGCAGCGGGATTGCCAGGCGGGCGGTAACGAATTTACGCATGATCGTGACTCCAGGTTAGCAACAGGGAAAATCAATCCGTAAACGCGTGACGGTTTTACTTTATTCGCGAAAATTTATTCTCACCGCACCCGAAGCGAAACCGTAAAAGCCAGGCTATACTGCCGGGCTGTTATTATCCGCCGTATTGAAAACTCATACCTTTGTCTTATTCTTATTTGGATACAACCTCCCTGACAATAAATAGATAAAGGAAAAAATCATACTTTCGTATTATGCCGCTTATCTAAATCACGACTATTCATCGCGTCCTTCGTTATTACAACCTCTGTAACAATAAATATCAGCGTGGGATAATTCGGGAGAAATCCAAACTCATGCCAATAATAAAAAAAGCGTGAATAACCGCTAAGATCTGTGATGATTCTCAATATCCCGCCGCCCTGAATAACGACTGCAGTATGCACCCAGCCCGCACAGGACAAGCCCTGACAACCTTTTCGCCTGAGTACGCTCGCCGCGTTAAAGGTGCTAAATATATCCGTCAAACGCTTATGTAAAGTTTACTGACACTTCATTTGCGCTTTTAGTGCTTTCTGGCTATATCAATTTCAGGCCCTAATGAAATGATAGCAATATTAATAACAGGGATTACCGCCCTTACAAATAATCCCGATAACCGTACTCACTGAATCATCCTGAGCCCAGGATCTTTGCCACGTCTGTGCAAGCAGGCAGGCACCGGTCGCCCAAAAATTATTACAGCAGGTCACTATTATTCACACATAGTGCTTCCTTAAGGGTGCTCATTATCTGCTGAGAACAATTGACGTAAATCACACAGCACTTCAATTAACTCTGTTGGGAGTAATACGAATGAGTAAAATTACTGTCATCTCCAGTGTGACGCGCAAAGAAACGGTAACCGAAGGCTCGCAGGTCATCCTGGGCGATGCCTCCGTGGTCAAAATCCAGGCAGGACGCGGCGAGATTTACGGGTATACCCGCAACGGGAACGATCTGCTGGTCAAAATGGCCGACGGCCAGACCATCACCCTGAAAAACTACTTCGTGAATAGCCACGAGCTGGTGCTGGACGAAAACGGCTCCCTGTGGTGGATTGAAGAGCCGCTGGCGGTGGAGCGTTACCAACAGATCCCGTCAACCGACGCGCTGCTGTCGGGCTCGGTTACCAGCTCGTCCAACGATAACGCCATCTGGCCGTGGGTGTTAGGCGGACTGGCTGCCGCGGGCGGTATTGCGCTGGCCGCCGGGGGCGGCGGCGGCGGGGG
>NZ_JBOGBT010000029.1:0-30573 GCF_051656365.1 Silvania sp.
TCGCCGCGGTTGGCGATAACAATTTTATCCAGCATGTTCGCCTCGTTACTCGATGACGACCAGCGGCTCGTCAAATTCAACCGGCTGACCACTTTCGACCAGAATCGCTTTCACAGTACCTGACTTGTCTGCTTCGATCTGGTTCATCATTTTCATGGCTTCAACGATGCACAGGGTATCGCCTACGTTAACTTTCTGGCCCACTTCGATGAACGCTTTAGCGTCCGGGCTCGGGGTGCGGTAGAAAGTACCAACCATTGGGGAACGTACGATGTGACCACTGATTTCCGCTGCTGCTGGCGCTTCCATTGCTGGAGCGGCTGCCGGAGCGACAGCGTTAGACAGAGCTGGCTGCTGCATCATTGGTGCAGCGTAAGCCTGTTGCATCATCGGGTAGCCGACGTTTGGCGCGGCACGGCTGATACGTACAGACTCTTCGCCTTCAGAAATTTCCAGTTCGGAGATGCCTGATTCTTCAACCAGCTCGATCAGTTTTTTAATCTTACGAATATCCATGAGTGGGTTCCGTACTCTTTGTTTAGTGTGATTGTGACAGGCGTTTTACCGCTGTCTGTAAAGCGAATGAATAGCCGTCAGCCCCCAATCCGCAGATCACGCCCGTGGCGATATCTGACAAATAGGAATGGTGGCGGAACGGCTCCCGCGCATGCACGTTGCTGAGGTGGATCTCGATAAACGGGATGCTCACCGCCAGCAGCGCGTCGCGGATAGCCACGCTGGTATGCGTAAACGCGGCCGGATTGATCAGGATATAGTCCGTTGTGTCTTTAGCCTGATGAATTCGGTCGATGATGGCGTATTCCGCATTCGACTGAAAATGGTCAAGTTCCACATTGAGCGCCGCCGCTTCGGTAGCGAGACGGTTAACAATGTCGGTTAACGACAGGGTGCCGTACTTCTCGGGTTCACGGGTGCCGAGCATATTCAGGTTCGGTCCGTTTAAAACTAAGATGTGAAACTTGTCAGCCATTGTGCCGCTATCTCCTGCGATTCTCCGGTAAAAAACAAAATATACCTTCGATGCGCGATTGTCACCCTCTCGGGGTATCAAAAACCCGTCGGGGAAACCAAAGTCGCACATTATAACGATTTCGTAGCATTTGGCAGCTAAATACTGGTCTTATCAGGGAAGATTATCAACCGCATTCGGAAAAAGCCTAAGGAAGGATAAGGGATCTGCGGGAATCCGCACACTTTCGCCCGTTATCGCCACCACTGGCGAAACTTCTTATAACGCCATGCCAGCAGTATCAGCGCCAGGAGCGCATAGATGATCGGCTGCGGTGACAGAATTTTCACTGACCAAAGGTAGTGTATGGGGGCCAGGATCGCGACAAGATACACGAAATTATGCAGAAATTGCCAGCGCCGACCCAGTTTTCGCTGCGCGTACTGGGTGGAGGTCAACGTCAGGGCCAGTAAGATAATCCAGCTGATAATCCCCAGCGTTAAGTACGGGCGAGTGATCAGTTCGCGGCCAAGCAGGCCCAGATTGTTGATGCCGAGTTCCAGCAGCGCATAGCTGGTGAGATGCAGGCTCGCCCAGGCAAAGCACCATAAGCCCAGCAGGCGGCGGGTGCGGATCAGCAGGGGTTGTCTGGCGTAACGCGCCAGTGGAGAGATAAGCAGGGTCGCCAGTAAAAATTTCAGTGCCGTCCTGCCGGTAAAGTGCTGGATATCTTTTGCCGGATCGGCACTGAATCCGCCGTGGCTGACGGCCCAGCACAGCCATATAAAAGGAAGCAGCCCCGCCAGATGCAGGGCAACTTTCAGCCAGATAATCTGCTTTGCTGTCAGACGCACTTAGAAAAACTCCCGTAAGTCGAGGCCGCGATACAGTGACGCCACCTGGTCGGCATAGCCGTTAAACAGCAGGGTGGGCTGGCGTTTAACGTCCAGTGCGCCGCCCGAGCCAATAAAACGCTCGCTGGCCTGCGACCAGCGCGGATGATCGACGTGCGGATTCACGTTGGCGTAAAAACCGTATTCGTTCGGCGCGGCAAGATTCCAGGTGGTGGGTGGACGCTCGCGGGTCAGCCTGATGCTGACAATCGATTTAATCCCTTTAAAGCCATATTTCCACGGCACGGTCAGGCGGATCGGCGCCCCGTTTTGCGGCGGCAGCGCTTTGCCGTACACCCCGACGGTCAGCAGCGTCAGCGGATGCATGGCTTCGTCAAGGCGCAGCCCTTCCACATAGGGGTACTCAAGTCCGCCGCCGATAAAGCGGTCCTGCTGCCCGGGCATCACCTCTGGCGCGTAAAGGGTCTTGAAGGCGACATATTTTGCATTGCTGGTGGGTTCAACCATCGCCAGTAATTTATGCAGCGGAAAACCAATCCATGGCACTACCATCGACCAGGCTTCCACGCAGCGCATGCGGTAGATCCGCTCCTCCAGCGGGAAGCGGCGGGTTAAATCGTCATAATCGAGGGTCAGAGGTTTAGCCACTTCGCCCTCAATTTTCAGCGTCCAGGGATCGGTTTTCAGGCTCCCGGCGTTGGCGGCAGGATCGGCTTTATCCAGTCCAAATTCATAGAAGTTGTTGTAGCCCGTGACCTTCTCCTCCGGCGTTTTAGCAAGCGGACTCTGCCACTGGGCAGGCTGGGTAAAGGTGAGGGGTTTACCGGGAGGCGCTTTCGGGCGGTCGTTGCCCTTAAACCAGTCCAGCAGATCGGCGTGGGCGAGGGGAGAGAGAGTCAAGGCTCCGGCGCTGATCCCCAGCATCTTCAGGATCTGGCGACGCTTGAGCATAAAAACGGATTCCGCGGTGACATCGGCTTCCGTAAGGGGTTTGAGTTTCATGGCATCCTCCGTCATGCATTTTTCTAAGCATGACGGAGGAGAAGGGTTAACGCGAATATGTCACGAAAATTTGAAGATTAGGCAATCTTCACCAGCGTACGGCCCTGGATCTGATTGTTGACGATCTTCGCAGCAAATTCCGGCGCCTGCTCAAGGCTAATCTGGGTTGCACTTTGCGTGTAGAAAGATTCTGGCAGATCCTGCACCAGACGTTCCCAGGCCTGCGCGCGGCGTACGGCAGGGGTCATAACCGAATCCACACCCTGCAGACGGACATTACGCAGGATAAACGGCATCACCGTTGTCGGCAGGGTGAATCCCCCCGCCAGGCCACAGGCCGCCACGCAGCCGCCGTAGTTCATCTGCGCCAGCACTTTTGCCAGCACTTTATCACCGACGGTATCAACCGCCCCTGCCCAGATCTGTTTTTCCAGCGGACGGGTTTCGGCAAACTCATCGCGGCTCAGAATACGGCTGGCTCCCAGCTGACGCAGATAGTCATGGGTGCTTTCGCGACCCGACACCGCCGCCACCTGATAGCCCAGCTTGTGCAGCAGCGCGACCGCCGTACTGCCTACGCCGCCGCTGGCGCCGGTAACCACCACTTCACCGGACTCTGGACGCACGCCTGCTTCTTCCAGCGCCATTACGCACAGCATCGCGGTAAAACCGGCCGTGCCGACGATCATCGCTTTACGCCCGTCCATCCCTTTTGGCATCGGCACCAGCCAGTCGCCGTTGACGCGCGCCTGCGCCGCCAGTCCGCCCCAGTGGTTTTCGCCCACGCCCCAGCCGGTCAGCAGCACCTGCTGGCCGGCATGAAAACGCGGATCTTCGCTGGTGTGTACGCGCCCGGCAAAGTCGATACCTGGCACCATCGGGAAATTACGGATGATTTTGCCGGTGCCGGTAATGGCGAGTGCATCTTTGTAGTTCAGGCTGGACCAGTCGATATCAACGGTCACGGCACCTTCAGGCAGGCGGCTCTCCTCAATAGATTGCACTGATGCCAGTGTTTTGCCTTCCTGTTGTTCTAAGATCAAAGCCTGCATACGGATTCCTTACTCAGCATGATGATGGGAAAATAATTTTTGAAGACTATACTCGCTCAGTGACGTGCAATGCCGATTTAACGCAATAAATTGCCAGATACACCCGATTTGGTAGTATGCCGATGTGTATTGCAAGTTAGCGCTCACTTGCTATCCCCATCAACTCACGGAGTAATCTCAAGGATGCGATTATCGACGAAGTTCTCCGCTTTTATCACCCTGCTTACCGGATTGACCATTTTTGTCATCCTGATCGGTTGCTCGCTGAGTTTTTATAACGCGATCCAGGGCAAGCTGGTGAACCGCATGCAGTCCGTCGCATCGGTCATCGATTCCCGTCTGGTCAGCACCTCTTTTTCCGCGCTCTCGCATCAGTTGGATGAACTGATGGTGCCCGTGGACATTACGCAGGTTGAGATTAAGCAGGGCGATCACCGCGTTTTCATTCACGCGGCGCCGCACCGCTATCGCCCCGCGGGAACGCAGTACAACACGCGCGAACTGATGGTCGAGTCGCTGAAAAACCCCGGAATGAGCATCAATCTGGTCTATCAGGATCCGATGACCAGCTACTTCCGCTCACTGATGACGACCGCGCCGCTGACGATAGCGATTTTGCTGGTGGTGGCGGTGATTTTCCTCGCGGTGCGCTGGTTGCGCCGTCAGTTGTCCGGGCAGGAGCTACTGGAGACGCGGGCGGCGCGGATCCTCAATGGCGAGCGTGGGGCGCAGGTGCGTGGTTCCGTCTATGAATGGCCATCGCGCACCAGCAGCGCGTTGGACGCGCTGCTCTCCGATATCCAGTTTGCCAGCGATCAGCGCAGCCGGATGGACACACTGATTCGCTCCTACGCTGCCCAGGACAACAAAACAGGCCTTAATAATCGTCTGTTCTTTGACAGTCAGCTGGCAACCCTGCTGGAAGACCAGGAGAAAGTCGGCTCGCACGGCGTGGTGATGATTGTTCGCCTGCCCGATTTCGATCTCCTGAAAGACAACTGGGGGCGCACGGTGGCGGAAGAGAACCTGTTTACGCTCATCAATCTGCTCTCCACCTTTATTATGCGTTACCCCGGCGCGCTGCTGGCGCGCTATCGCCGCAGTGATTACGCGGTGCTGCTGCCGCATCGCACCCTGAAAGAGTCGGAAAGCATCGCCAGCCTGCTGCTGAAAGCGGTGGATGCGCTGCCCCCGAGCAAAATGCTCGATCGCGATGATATGGTGCATATCGGTATTTACGCCTGGCGCAGCGGGCAGGCAACCGAACAGGTCATGGAACATGCTGAAGCCGCCACGCGCAATGCGGTGCTGCAGGGGGCAAACGGCTGGGCGGTGTACGATGATTCTCTCCCGGAAAAAGGGCGCGGTAACGTGCGCTGGCGCACCCTGATTGAGCAGATGCTCACCCGGGGCGGGCCGAGGATTTACCAAAAACCGGCGGTAATGAATAACGGAGAGGTCCACCATCGGGAGCTACTGTGCCGTGTTTTTGACGGTAATGAGGAGGTGGGATCCGCCGAGTATCTGCCGATGGTTCTGCAGTTTGGGCTCTCAGAAGAGTACGATCGCCAGCAAATTTCTCGATTGATGCCATTCTTATCCTTCTGGCCGGAAGAGACGCTGGCGTTGCAGGTGACGGTGGAGTCGCTGATCCGCCCACGTTTCCAGCGCTGGCTGCGGGATCTGCTGATGCAATGTGAAAAATCGCAGCGGAAGCGGATTATTTTTGAACTTGCAGAGGCGGATGTTTGTCAACACATCAGTCGGTTACAGCCGATTGTCCGGTTGATCAGTGCGCTGGGCGCGCGCGTTGCGGTGACGCAGGCGGGCCTGACGCTGGTCAGCACCAGCTGGATTAAGGTGCTGGAGGTGGAGCTGCTGAAGCTGCATCCCGCACTGGTCAGGAATATTGAAAAACGCACCGAAAACCAGCTGCTGGTTCAGAGTCTGGTTGAAGCCTGTAAGGGAACAAAGACGCATGTATTTGCGACCGGTGTGCGGTCCAGAACCGAATGGCAGACGTTGACAGAACGCGGAGTTACAGGGGGTCAAGGCGATTTTTTCGCGGCCTCTCAGCCTCTTGACACTAATGTGAAAAAATATTCGCAAAGATACTCTGTTTAACCTGCCGTTTGGTGAGTTTTCACGTAGAATATCGCGCCTGTAGCGTAAAGTGTGACGCACAAAAAGACAGTGAACGTCCTTTAACGGATTACAAATAAAAGTGAGAAACGCAGCTGTTTGCTCAGTCCTGAGGGAGTCAGGTGCCGATTTGTAACAAAGGAAACGTACTGCACTAATTTTCACCGTAGCAGACGATTTTTGCGCCTTGTCGCTGCTGCGCGTGGTTGATAAAGTAAGCGGATTTTGTTTTCCGCCCCAGCTTTCAGGATTATCCCTTAGTATGTTGAAAAAATTTCGTGGCATGTTTTCCAACGACCTGTCCATTGACCTGGGTACCGCGAATACCCTCATCTATGTAAAAGGACAAGGCATTGTACTGAATGAGCCTTCTGTTGTGGCCATTCGTCAGGATCGTGCTGGTTCGCCGAAAAGCGTTGCGGCAGTAGGCCATGACGCTAAGCAGATGCTTGGTCGTACGCCGGGTAATATCGCTGCCATTCGTCCAATGAAAGACGGCGTGATCGCTGACTTCTTTGTGACCGAGAAAATGCTGCAGCACTTTATCAAGCAAGTGCACAGCAACAGCTTTATGCGTCCGAGCCCGCGCGTTCTGGTTTGTGTGCCAGTTGGCGCCACCCAGGTTGAGCGTCGTGCTATTCGTGAATCCGCTCAGGGCGCAGGTGCGCGTGAAGTCTTCCTGATTGAAGAGCCGATGGCTGCGGCAATTGGTGCCGGTCTGCCGGTGTCCGAAGCAACCGGTTCTATGGTCGTGGATATCGGTGGTGGTACCACTGAAGTGGCCGTTATCTCGCTGAACGGCGTGGTGTATTCCTCTTCCGTGCGTATCGGTGGTGACCGTTTCGATGAAGCCATCATTAATTATGTGCGCCGTAACTACGGCTCTCTGATCGGTGAAGCCACCGCAGAGCGTATTAAGCACGAGATCGGTTCTGCTTACCCGGGTGACGAAGTTCGTGAAATCGAAGTTCGTGGTCGTAACCTGGCAGAAGGCGTTCCTCGTGGCTTTACCCTGAACTCCAACGAAATCCTCGAAGCGCTGCAAGAGCCGCTGACCGGTATCGTTAGCGCCGTCATGGTTGCCCTCGAACAGTGTCCGCCAGAACTGGCGTCCGATATCTCCGAGCGCGGCATGGTGCTGACCGGTGGTGGTGCGCTGCTGCGTAACCTCGACCGCCTGTTGATGGAAGAGACAGGTATTCCTGTCGTAGTTGCTGAAGATCCACTGACCTGTGTTGCCCGTGGTGGCGGCAAGGCGCTGGAAATGATCGACGTGCACGGCGGCGACTTGTTTAGCGAAGAGTAATCAGGTGTGAAAGGGTAGCGGATGCTACCCTTTCTCTCTGACGCGAGAGTACGCATAGCCTATGAAGCCAATTTTTAGCCGTGGCCCGTCGCTACAGTTTCGCCTGATCCTTGGGGTGTTGGTAGCGCTTGGTGTCATTATTGCCGATAGCCGCCTCGGTACGTTCAATCAGATCCGAACGTACATGGATACTGCCGTCAGCCCTTTCTATTTTATTTCAAATGGTCCCCGTGAATTACTCGACAGCGTGTCGCAAACCCTGTCTTCACGCGATCAGCTCGAGCTTGAAAACCGCGCCTTACGTCAGGAACTGCTGCTGAAAAACAGCGAGCTGCTGATGCTGGGTCAGTACAAGCAGGAGAACGCCCGTCTGCGTGAGCTTCTGGGTTCCCCGCTGCGTCAGGATGAGCAGAAGATGGTGACTCAGGTGATCTCTACCGTTAACGATCCGTATAGCGATCAGGTAGTGATCGACAAAGGCAGCGTCAATGGCGTGTATGAAGGCCAGCCGGTCATCAGTGATAAAGGCGTTGTCGGCCAGGTGGTGGCGGTTGCCAAGCTCACCAGCCGCGTACTGCTGATTTGCGATGCGACCCACGCGTTGCCTATCCAGGTACTGCGTAACGACATCCGCGTGATTGCGGCCGGTAACGGCTGTACCGACGACCTGCAGCTGGAACATCTGCCGGCCAATACCGATATTCGGGTTGGCGATGTGCTGGTGACCTCGGGTCTGGGCGGTCGTTTCCCGGAAGGTTATCCGGTGGGCGTTGTCTCATCCGTGAAGCTGGATACCCAGCGTGCTTACACCGTGATTCAGGCGCGTCCGACCGCGGGCCTGCAGCGCCTGCGCTATCTGCTGCTGTTATGGGGTGCCGATCGTAACGGAACCAACCCGATGACGCCGGAAGAAGTGCATCGCGTAGCCAATGAACGCCTGATGCAGATGATGCCGCAGGTTCTGCCTGCGCCAAACTCCATGGGACCGCCTGCGCCGGTACCTGCACCTGCAACGGGGCTGACCCAACCGACGCCTGCTACACCGCCACCGCGACTCTCCTCGGGAGGGCAATAGTGGCCAGCTATCGTAGCCAGGGACGCTGGGTTATCTGGCTCTCATTTCTGATCGCGTTGTTGCTGCAAATCATGCCCTGGCCGGATAACATCCTTGTTTTCCGGCCAAACTGGGTACTACTGATTCTGCTCTACTGGATCCTCGCTCTGCCGCACCGCGTAAATGTGGGCACAGGTTTTGTGATGGGTGCCATACTGGATCTCATCAGTGGCTCGACGCTTGGCGTTCGCGCCCTGTCCATGAGCATCATCGCCTATCTGGTCGCACTGAAATTCCAGCTCTTTCGTAATCTGGCGCTCTGGCAACAGGCGCTGGTGGTTATGCTGTTATCGCTTGCTGCGGATATCATTGTTTTCTGGGCAGAGTTTTTAGTGATCAACGTCTCTTTCCGTCCGGAAGTGTTCTGGAGTAGTGTAGTAAACGGTGTGCTCTGGCCATGGTTGTTCCTGCTGATGCGTAAGATTCGCCAGCAATTTGCCGTGCAATAAAAGGTTTCTATGACGTCTTTGTATCTCGCTTCCGGCTCCCCGCGCCGTCAGGAACTCCTGACCCAATTAGGGGTGTCTTTTGAACGTATCGTGACCGGCATTGAAGAACAGCGTGCCGCGGGCGAAAGCGCACAACAGTATGTTTCCCGTCTTGCGCGGGAAAAGGCACAGGCAGGCGTGGCGCAGACGCCGCGCGATCTGCCGGTGCTTGGAGCTGATACCATCGTGATCCTCAACGGTGAAGTCCTCGAGAAACCGCACGATGCCGCGCATGCGGCGCAAATGCTGCGTAAATTGTCCGGGCATACGCATCAGGTGATGACCGCCGTCGCGCTGGCGGACAGTCAGCACGTGCTGGACTGTCTGGTTGTCACCGATGTCACGTTCAGAGTACTCACAGAAGAGGATATCGCTGTTTATATCGCCAGCGGTGAACCTATGGATAAAGCAGGTGCATACGGTATTCAAGGGTTGGGTGGCTGTTTTGTCAGGAAGATTGCTGGCAGCTATCACGCCGTAGTCGGCTTACCGCTGGTGGAAACGTATGAGTTGCTGAGCAATTTTAACTCACTACGTGAGGGAAGGGATAATTATGACGGCTGAATTGTTGGTAAACGTAACGCCATCCGAAACGCGTGTAGCCTATATCGATGGCGGAATTCTTCAGGAAATTCATATCGAGCGCGAAGCGCGGCGCGGGATCGTAGGCAATATCTACAAAGGTCGCGTCAGTCGTGTTCTGCCGGGTATGCAGGCGGCATTTGTAGATATTGGCCTTGATAAGGCCGCGTTCCTGCATGCATCTGACATCATGCCGCATACCGAATGCGTGGCGGGTGAAGAGCAAAAACAATTTACCGTGCGTGATATCTCCGAGCTGGTGCGTCAGGGCCAGGACCTGATGGTACAGGTGGTGAAAGATCCGCTTGGTACCAAAGGCGCACGTCTCACTACCGACATCACGTTACCCTCCCGCTATCTGGTCTTTATGCCCGGTGCTTCTCACGTTGGCGTTTCGCAGCGTATTGAGAGCGAAACCGAGCGCGAGCGCCTGAAAAAAGTGGTTGGCGCTTACTGCGACGAGCAGGGCGGATTTATTATCCGCACCGCGGCTGAGGGGATCAGCGAAGACGATCTGGCCTCGGATGCCGCCTACCTGAAACGCGTCTGGACAAAGGTGATGGAGCGTAAAAAGCGCAACCAGACCCGCTACCAGATGTACGGTGAGCTGGCGCTTGCCCAGCGCGTGCTGCGCGACTTTGCCGATGCTCAGCTCGATCGCATTCGCGTCGACTCTCGTCTGACGTATGATGCGCTGCTGGAGTTTACTGCTGAGTACATTCCCGAGATGCCCGGCCTGCTGGAGCATTACAGCGGACGCCAGCCGATCTTCGATCTGTACGATGTTGAAAATGAAATTCAGCGCGCGCTCGAGCGTAAGGTTGAGCTCAAATCCGGTGGTTATCTGATTATTGATCAGACCGAAGCGATGACCACGGTGGATATCAATACCGGGGCGTTTGTTGGCCATCGCAATCTGGACGACACCATATTTAACACCAACATCGAAGCAACGCAGGCCATTGCTCGCCAGCTTCGTCTGCGGAATCTGGGTGGCATTATCATCATCGACTTTATCGATATGAGTAATGAAGATCACCGTCGCCGCGTTCTGCACTCGCTGGAGCAGGCGCTGAGTAAAGATCGCGTTAAAACCAGCATCAATGGCTTCTCGCAGCTGGGGCTGGTGGAGATGACCCGCAAGCGCACCCGTGAAAGCGTGGAGCATGTGCTGTGCAACGAATGCCCGACCTGCCATGGCCGCGGCACGGTGAAGACCGTGGAGACGGTCTGCTATGAGATCATGCGTGAGATTGTCCGCGTTCATCATGCCTACGACTCCGACCGATTCCTGGTCTATGCTTCTCCCTCAGTGGCCGAAGCCCTGAAAGGGGAAGAGTCGCATGCCCTGGCAGAAGTGGAAATTTTTGTCGGCAAACAGGTCAAAGTACAAATCGAGCCGCTCTACAATCCGGAGCAGTTTGACGTGGTGATGATGTAACCCGCAGCATGCTGCGAGATAAGAACGGCTGACAAGGAGCGACGCGTGAGGCGACTGCCGGGGATTTTATTGCTTACAGGGGCAACGCTGATTGTGATTGTCGCGCTGCTCGTAAGCGGGCTGCGTCTCGTATTGCCGCATCTGGACAGCTGGCGTCCACAGTTGCTGGAGAAAATTGAAACCGCCACTGGTGTGCCTGTGGCGGCCAGCCAGCTCAGCGCAAGCTGGCAAAATTTTGGCCCGACCCTCGACGTGCGCGACATCAACGCCCAACTGAAAGATGGCGGCTATCTCAAAATCAACCGCGTAACTCTGGCGCTGGACGTGTGGCAAAGCCTTCTGCACCTGCGCTGGCAGTTTCGCGATCTCACCTTTTATCAACTGCAGTATCTGACCAACACCCCACTGCGCAGCGATGAGCAGGGCGACGGCTTTGAAGCCAACCGCATCAGCGATCTGTTCCTGCGCCAGTTTGACCACTTTGATCTGCGCGACAGTGAAATCAGCTTTATCACCCTTTCCGGGCAGCGCGCCGAACTGGCTATTCCCCAACTGACCTGGCTTAATGGCAAAGATCGGCACCGCGCCGAGGGGCAGGTGAGCCTCTCCAGCCTCAACGGCCAGCACGGCGTGATGCAGGTACGTATGGATCTGCGCGACGACGATGGTCTGCTGAATAACGGCAAGGTATGGCTGCAGGCGGACGATGTGGACGTCAAACCCTGGCTCGGGGAGTGGTTGCAGCAGAACATGCAGCTGGAAACCGCTCGCTTTAGCATTGAAGGCTGGATGACCCTCACTAAGGGCCAGTTCGCCAGCGGTGATATCTGGCTCAAACAGGGGGGAGCCAGCTGGGCCGGCGAACGCCGTCAGCATCAGCTCTCCGTTGATAACCTTACCGCACATGTGACCCGCGAACAGGGCGGCTGGCAGTTCGCCATCCCGGACACCCGCATCACAATGGATAACAAACCCTGGCCACGCGGCGCACTGGCGCTGGCCTGGATCCCGGCGCAGGACGTTGGCGGTGTCGACAGCAAGCGCAGCGATGAACTGCGCATCCGCGCCAGCAACCTGAAGCTCGAAAGCCTCGAAGGCTTGCGTACCCTCGCGGGCAAGCTCTCTCCGGCGCTGGGTGAGATCTGGCAGGCTACGCAGCCGGTCGGGGCCATCAACACCCTGGCGCTGGATATTCCTCTGCAGTCCACCGAGAAAACCCGCTTTAACGTCGCGTGGACCGATTTAGCCTGGAAGCAGTGGAAGATGCTGCCGGGGGCCGAGCATTTCAGCGGAACGCTGGAAGGCAGCGTGGAGGATGGCCGTCTGACCGCCAACATGCGTGAGGCGAAAATGCCTTACGAAACCGTTTTCCGCGCGCCGCTGGAAATCGAAAAAGGCACGGCGACCCTCAACTGGCTGAAAAACGAAAAAGGCTTCCAGCTCGACGGGCGCAATATCGACGTCAAAGCCAAAGGGGTGCATGCCCGGGGCGATTTCCGCTATTTACAGCCGACGGGTGATGAGCCCTGGCTGGGGATCCTGGCGGGCATCAGCACTGACGATGGTGCCCAGGCCTGGCGCTATTTCCCGGAAAACCTGATGGGTAAAGAGCTGGTGGATTACCTGAGCGGTGCCATCCAGGGAGGCCAATCCGATAACACCACGCTGGTGTATGGCGGCAATCCGCACCTGTTCCCGTATAAGCACAACGAAGGGCAGTTCCAGGTATGGGTGCCGTTACGCAACGCCACCTATGCTTTCCAGCCGGACTGGCCTGCGTTAAAGAACCTGGATATTACGCTCGATTTCATCAACGACGGCCTGTGGATGAAAACGGATCGCGTGGCGCTGGGGGGCGTGACGGCGAGTAATCTGGCGGCAGCGATCCCGGACTATTCGAAAGAAAAGCTGCTGATTGACGCCGATATTAACGGGCCCGGCAAAGCCGTTGGACCCTACTTCGACGAGACACCGCTGGATGATTCGCTGGGTGCCACACTCAAGCAGCTCCAGCTGGATGGCGATGTGAATGCTCGCTTACATCTGGATATTCCACTGGATGGTACCCTGACCACCGCCAAAGGCGAGGTCAGGCTCAAAAACAACAGCCTGTTGATCAAGCCGCTGGACAGCACCCTGACCAATCTGAGCGGCCAGTTCAGCTTTGTTAATGGCGACCTGAAAAGCGGGCCGCTGACCGCCAGCTGGTTTGGTCAGCCGGTCAATATCGATTTCTCAACCATCGAAGGTAACAAAGCCTATCAGGTGGCGGTAAATCTGGATGGCAACTGGCAGCCTTCGCGGATGGATGTGCTGCCAAAACCTGTCAGTCAGTCCCTTGAGGGGCGCGTGCCGTGGAAAGGTAACGTCGCGATTACTCTGCCGTATCGTGGCGATGCGCACTATAAAGTCGATATTAACGGCGACCTGAAGAACATCAGCAGCGACTTACCGTCGCCGCTGGCTAAGAACGCAGGAGAAGCGCTGCCGGTGAAACTGGCGGTCGACGGGGATCTCAACAGCTTTACCCTGAGCGGCAACACCAGCAGTAAGAATCACTTCAACAGCCGCTGGCTGCTGAACCGTAAGCTGACGCTGGATCGTGCCATCTGGACCACCGACAGCCGCACGCTGCCGCCGTTACCGGAGCAGCCGGGTATCGAACTGAATTTGCCGCCGATGGACGGCGCACAGTGGTTAGCGCTTTTCCAGCGCGGAGTCGGGCAAAATGTGGATGATGCCGCGCAGTTCCCGCAGCACATCACCGTGCGTACGCCTGCGCTGGCACTGGGCGGACAGCAGTGGAATAACCTGAGCATTGTCTCGCAGCCCACGGCGAACGGGTCGAAAATCGATGCGCAGGGGCGGGAGATCAACGCCACGGTACTGATGCGCAATTCGGCACCCTGGCAGGCGAATATCCGCTATCTCTATTACAACCCGGCGGCAGCCACCGCCGGTAGCGGGAGCAACACCTCTGTGCTCGCAAACGCCAGCCAGATTAATTTTTCCGGCTGGCCTGATTTACAGCTGCGCTGCGCCGAATGCTGGCTGTGGGGGCAGAAGTATGGCCGTATCGACGGCGACTTCGCCATCAAGGGCAACACCTTAACTCTGGCGGGCGGGCTGGTGGATACCGGCTTTGCCCGTCTGACAGCCAACGGCGAGTGGGTGAACGGCACCGGTGAGCAGCGCACCTCGCTGAAGGGGCAGTTGAAGGGCAGCAAGCTGGATGCGGCCTTCAACTATTTCGGTGTGAATACGCCGGTTCGCGATTCGTCGTTTGACGTCGATTACGATCTGCACTGGCGCAACCCGCCGTGGCAGCCGGACGAGGCCTCGCTGAACGGCATCCTGAAAGCCCGGCTCGGCAAAGGTGAAATTGCCAATGTAAGCACCGGTCATGCTGGACAGCTGCTGCGCCTGCTCAGCTTTGACGCGCTGCTGCGCAAGCTGCGTCTGGACTTTAGCGACACCTTCGATGAAGGCTTCTACTTCGACTCCATCAACAGCACCGCGTGGATCAAAGACGGCGTCCTGCACACCGATGATACGCTGGTCGACGGACTGGAGGCGGATATCGCCATGAAAGGCTCCGTCAACCTGGTCCGCCGCGAGCTCAACATGGAAGCCGTCGTGGCACCGGAGATTTCGGCGACCGTTGGCGTAGCGGCGGCCTTTGCGGTCAACCCGATAGTCGGTGCGGCGGTGTTTGCCGCCAGTAAAGTACTGGGGCCGCTGTGGAGTAAAGTCTCGATTCTGCGTTATCGCATTACTGGCCCGGTCGATAAACCACAGATTAATGAAGTGCTGCGTCAGCCGCGCAAAGATGCACAGCAATGATTTGACGCGGGCAATTAATTGCCTCACTCTCAATAGATAAGATCTTAGATACGTCCTGTGGACGGCAACGAACGAGTAGCAAAACGATGAGTCTGAACCTGGTAAGTGAACATCTGCTGGCAGCGAACGGCCTGAGCCATCAGGACCTGTTTTCCATTCTTGGTCAACTGACCGAGCGCCGTCTCGACTACGGCGATCTCTACTTTCAGTCGAGCTATCACGAATCCTGGGTTTTAGAAGACAGCATCATCAAAGATGGTTCTTATAACATCGATCAGGGCGTCGGTGTTCGCGCCATTAGCGGTGAGAAAACCGGTTTTGCCTATGCAGACCAGATTAACCTCACCGCGCTGCAGCAGAGCGCCCAGGCGGCGCGTACCATCGTGCGCGAAAATGGTGATGGTCGCGTGAAGACGCTGGGCGAAGTTCAGCATTCAGCGCTCTATACCAGCATCGATCCGCTGCAGAGCTTAAGCCGCGAAGAGAAGCTGGATATTCTGCGTCGCGTCGACAAAGTCGCACGCGCGGAAGACAAGCGCGTGCAGGAAGTGTCTGCCAGCCTGAGCGGTGTGTATGAGCTGATTCTGGTGGCAGCAACCGATGGCACCCTCGCTGCCGACGTGCGCCCGCTGGTGCGTTTATCCGTCAGCGTGCTGGTGGAAGATGACGGCAAGCGCGAGCGCGGTTCAAGCGGTGGCGGTGGGCGTTTCGGTTACGAATGGTTCCTCGGCCTGGAAGAGGGTGAAGTCCGCGCCGACGCGTGGGCGAAAGAGGCCGTGCGCATGGCGCTGGTTAACCTGTCAGCCGTGGCGGCACCTGCGGGTACGCTGCCGGTAGTCCTGGGTGCAGGCTGGCCTGGCGTACTGCTGCACGAAGCGGTCGGTCACGGTCTGGAAGGTGATTTCAACCGTCGCGGCACCTCTGTATTCAGCGGTCATATGGGTGAGCTGGTGGCATCTGAACTCTGCACCGTGGTCGATGACGGCACCATGACCGATCGTCGTGGCTCCGTATCCATTGACGATGAAGGGACGCCGGGTCAGTACAACGTGCTGATCGAAAATGGCATCCTGAAAGGTTACATGCAGGACAAACTGAATGCGCGCCTGATGGGCGTGGCACCAACCGGTAACGGCCGCCGAGAATCTTACGCGCACCTGCCAATGCCGCGCATGACCAACACTTACATGCTGGCGGGCAAGTCCACGCCACAGGAGATCATCGAGTCGGTAGAGTACGGGATCTTCGCGCCAAACTTTGGCGGCGGTCAGGTGGATATCACCTCGGGTAAATTTGTCTTCTCAACCTCAGAAGCCTATCTGATTGAAAAGGGCAAAGTGACCAAAGCGGTGAAGGGCGCAACCCTGATTGGCTCCGGCATTGAAGCGATGCAGCAGATCTCGATGGTCGGTAACGACCTGAAGCTGGATAACGGTGTCGGCGTGTGCGGCAAAGAGGGACAGAGCCTGCCTGTTGGCGTCGGTCAGCCGACCCTGAAAGTGGATAACCTGACCGTCGGCGGTACTGCCTAATCGTGCATCAAGAAGCCCTCTGCTCGAGGGCTTCTGTTTACTCCTTCCTGCCCCGCATCTCCTTAAACAGCGCCGCCACCTGCACAAAATAATCCGTCAGATAGTTGATGCACACCTGCACCTTCAGCGGGAGTTTGTCCTTTTCCGTATACACGGCATACACCGGACGTGGATCGGACTGGTAGCGCGGGAACAGGATCTCCAGATCGCCGCTGTTGATTTCGTTGATTACCCACATCAGCGGGACGTAAGCGATCCCGGCGCCCGCCACCAGCCAGCGGGAAATGGTCATCGGATCGTTGGTCACGAAGCGGCCCTGCGGGAGCAGGGTGGTGGAGAGCCCTTCGGGGGCAATCAGCTCAAATTCGTTGTCCGGCCGCACGCTGTACTCCAGCCAGGCATGATTGGCGAGATCGGCTGGTTTTTCCGGAATCCCCGCCCGCGCCAGGTACTTTTTCGCCGCGCATACCACCATCGGCATGCTGCCCAGACGACGGGAGAAAAGGCTCGAATCCTGCAGCGCACCCACGCGGATTACCACGTCCAGCCCGTCGGCAATCAGGTCCGGGGCCGGAATACCGGTGACTAAATTCACCGTCAGCCCCGGATATTCCTGCAGCATATCGGCGGTCATCGCGGCCAGGACATTTTGTGCCATAGTTGATGAACAGCCAATGCGCAGGGTGCCAATGGGGGTGTTGTTGAAGGCGTAGAGTTGCTCATGCACCGACTGCGCCTCATACAGCATCCGCCGACAGCCCTGGTAATAAATCTTCCCGGCTTCCGTCAGACCGATGCTGCGGGTACTGCGATTAAGCAGCTTCACCTGGAGATCATTTTCCAGTTTGGCGACGGTCTGGCTTATCGATGAGACGCTCATCTGTAATTGCCTGGCGGCGGCGGTAAAAGACCCCAGCTCAACCACTTTGGCAAATACCGACATTCGTTTAAGACGTTCCATTGTTCACTCTGGCTTAAAAGTGATTTAGATCACATATGATAGATAACAGCATAACAGTTACGCTAATATATTATTCATACATTATAGCGACACCACTCTCGCCCCGGCTGTTCTTGCTACTTTTGCGGTGGTGTAAGCATAAAAATTCTGTCGCCTGCTCGCTCTCTAATCAAGGTCAACATGAGTCTGTTTCCCGTTATCGTGGCGTTCGGTTTATCGTTCCCACCGATATTTTTCGAACTGCTTTTATCACTGGCGATTTTCTGGCTGGTGCGAAAGGTGCTGGCTCCTACCGGGATCTATGATTTCGTCTGGCACCCTGCATTGTTCAATTCTGCGCTGTATTGCTGCCTGTTCTATCTGGTATCGCGCCTGTTTGTTTGAGGTAGATGTGAAAACGCTAACAAAAAAAATCTCCCGTACCGCCATTACCATGGCGCTGGTCATCCTCGCGTTCATCGCTATTTTTCGCGCGTGGGTCTTTTACACCGAATCACCCTGGACGCGTGACGCGCGCTTCAGCGCCGACATCGTGGCGATTGCCCCGGATGTGGCGGGGCTGATCACCGCCGTCAACGTGCATGACAACCAGCTGGTCAAAAAGGACCAGGTGCTGTTTACCATCGATCAGCCGCGTTACCAGAAAGCGCTGGAAGAGGCAGAAGCGGACGTGTCCTATTACACGGCACTGGCCTCAGAGAAACGCCGGGAGGCTGGCCGCCGTAACAAGCTGGGGGTGCAGGCGATGTCCCGCGAGGAGATCGAGCAGTCCAATAACCTGCTGCAAACCGTGCTGCACCAGCAGGCAAAGGCCGAAGCCACGCGCGATCTGGCGAAGCTCGATCTGGAACGTACGGTGATCCGCGCCCCGGCTGATGGCTGGGTGACCAACCTTAACGTCTATACCGGTGAATTTATTACCCGCGGCTCTCCCGCCGTGGCGCTGGTCAAACAGCACTCCTTCTACGTCCTCGCCTACATGGAAGAGACCAAGCTGGAAAACGTCCGTCCGGGTTATCGGGTGGAAATTACCCCGCTTGGCAGCAACCGTGTCCTGAAAGGGACGGTCGACAGCATAGCGGCAGGGGTAACCAACTCCAGCGCCACCCGCGACAGCAAAGGGATGGCGACGGTCGATTCCAATCTTGAATGGGTACGCCTGGCCCAGCGCGTGCCGGTGCGCATTCGTCTGGACGATCAGCGGGGCAATATCTGGCCTGCGGGCACCACCGCCACAGTGGTGATCACCGGCGAGAAAGATCGGGATGCCAGCCATGACTCCCTGTTTCGCAAAATCGCCCACCGCCTGCGTGAGTTCGGTTAATCGCTATGGGCATTTTTTCCATCGCCAGCCAGCACCTGCGCTTTGCGGTTAAGCTGGCCTGCGCCATCGTGTTGGCGCTGTTTGTCGGGTTCCACTTTCAGCTAGAAACGCCCCGCTGGGCGGTACTGACGGCGGCGCTTGTGGCCGCGGGTCCGGCATTTGCGGCAGGGGGTGAACCGTACTCCGGTGCAATTCGCTACCGCGGGATGCTGCGTATCGTCGGCACCTTTATTGGCTGTATTGCCGCGCTGACGATCATTATTCTGATGATCCGCACCCCGCTGCTGATGCTGATGGTGTGCTGTATCTGGGCCGGTTTCTGTACCTGGATCTCCTCGCTGGTGCGGGTTGAAAACTCCTATGCGTGGGGGCTTTCCGGCTACACGGCGCTGATCATTATCATCACCATTCAGGCCAATCCGCTGCTGACCCCGCAGTTCGCATTAGAGCGCTGCAGCGAGATCGTGCTGGGGATTGTCTGCGCGATCGTCGCGGATCTGCTGTTCTCCCCCCGCTCAATCAAGCAGGAAGTGGATCGGGAGCTGGATGCGCTGATCGTCGCCCAGTACCAACTGATGCAGCTGTGCATCAGGCACGGTGACAGCGAAGAGATGGATAACGCCTGGGGTGCGCTGGTTCGTCGCACCGCCGCGCTGGAAGGGATGCGCAGCAACCTGAACATGGAGTCTTCCCGCTGGTCGCGGGCCAACCGCCGTCTGAAAGCGATCAATACCGTGTCGCTGACCCTGATCACTCAGGCCTGCGAAACCTACCTGATTCAAAACACGCGCCCGGAGGCGATCACCGATACCTTCCGCGAACTGTTCGAAACGCCCGTCGCAACCGTTCAGGACGTGCATAAGCAGCTGAAGCGCATGCGGCGGGTGATCGCCTGGACCGGCGAGCGCGACACCCCCGTGACCCTCTACAGCTGGGTCGGGGCGGCGACGCGTTATCTTCTGCTCAAACGCGGCGTGGTCAGCAACACCAAAATCAGCGCCACGGAAGAAGAGGTGCTGCAGGGGGAAGTGGTGATCAAAGCCGAGTCGGCGGAACGCCATCATGCGATGGTCAACTTCTGGCGAACAACCCTTGCCTGTATGCTCGGCACGCTGTTCTGGCTGTGGACCGGCTGGACCTCCGGCAGCGGCGCGATGGTGATGATTGCCGTGGTCACATCGCTGGCAATGCGCTTACCCAACCCGCGGATGGTGGCGCTCGATTTTCTGTACGGTACGCTGGCGGCACTCCCGTTGGGGGCGTTTTATTTCCTGGTGGTGCTGCCCTCGACCCAGCAAAGCATGCTGCTGCTGTGCATCAGTCTTGCTGTGATGGCCTTCTTTATCGGCATCGAAGTGCAGAAACGACGCCTTGGCTCGCTGGGGGCGCTGGCGAGTACCATCAATATTCTGGTGCTGGATAACCCGATGACGTTTCACTTCAGCCAGTTTCTGGACAGCGCGCTGGGGCAAATCGTCGGCTGTTTCCTGGCGATGATGGTTATCCTGCTGGTGCGCGATAACTCCCAGGCGCGAACCGGTCGGGTGCTGCTGAACCAGTTTGTCTTTGCGGCAGTGTCGGCGATGACCACCAACACCGCCCGGCGTAAAGAGAACCATCTCCCGGCGCTGTATCAGCAACTCTTTTTATTGCTGACGAAATTCCCGGGCGATGTCGCCAGGTTTCGTCTGGCCCTGACGCTGATCATCGCCCACCAGCGTCTGCGCAATGCCCCGATACCGGTCAACGACGACCTCTCGGCGTATCACCACCAGCTTCGACGCACCGCTGATCAGGTGATTAGTGCCTCGAATGACGATAAACGGCGGCGCTATTTTGCCCAACTGCTGGAAGAGCTGGATATCTATCAGGAAAAGCTGCGGCTCTGGCAAGCGCCGCCGCAGGTCACCGAGCCGGTTACAAGACTGGTAGGGATGCTGCACCGCTACCAGCATGCGCTGATCGACAGCTGATTACCCTCAAAACCGACGTCATAAACGGAGGTTTTTTTGTAGCTATACTTACCGGGCAAGCTCATAAATCCAGAAAGGGAGGATACATGACTACCCAGGCTCTGCAGGACAGTGCGCTCTTTCAGACAGGCTATCTGGTTGATGGCGTATGGAAAACCCTCAACACGACCTTTGATGTGCTTAATCCGGCCACCGGGGCGGTGATCGCCCAGGTAGCGAAAGCCGGTAAAAAAGAGACGGAAGAGGCCATCGCCGCCGCAAGCCGCGCTTTCCCGGCGTGGAGGGCGAAAACCGCGAAAGAGCGCTCGACCATCCTTTATCGTTGGTACGAATTAATCATTGAGAACAAGCAGTGGCTTGGTCAGCTGATGACCACCGAACAGGGCAAACCGCTGAAGGAGGCGGAAGGCGAAGTCGAGTACGCCGCGAGCTTTATTCAGTGGTTTGCCGAGCAGGCCAAGCGTGCGAACGGCGAAATCATCCCGCCTGCTAAAGCGGGCTCGCGCATTCTGGCGACGCGCGAACCGATTGGCGTGGTCGCCGCCATTACGCCGTGGAATTTCCCGATGGCGATGCTGACCCGCAAACTCGGCCCGGCACTGGCTGCAGGCTGTACCGGGGTCATCAAACCGGCGAACAACACTCCGCTCAGCGCGTTTGCGCTGCTTACCCTCGCGAAGAAGGCTGGCGTACCTGATGGGGTGCTCAACGCGGTGGCGGGTAATACCCAGCAGATCAGCGATGCGATCATGGCCAGCCATGAGGTGCGGAAAATTTCGTTTACCGGGTCGACCGCGGTGGGCAAAACGCTGGTGCGCAATGCCGCCGAGACCATGAAAAAAGTCTCTATGGAGCTGGGCGGTAACGCGCCGTACATCGTCTTTGACGATGCCAATATCGATGCGGCCGTGAAAGGCGCCATTGCCAATAAATTCCGCAATGCGGGCCAGGTCTGCGTCAGCGTCAACCGCTTCTACATTCACGAGTCGGTGTATGACGATTTCGTCAGTAAGCTCGCCTCGGCGGTCAGCGCCTTAAAAGTGGGGAACGGACTGGAAGAGGGCACGGTGGTCGGGCCGCTGATTGAAGCATCGGCAGTGGCCAAGGTCCGCGAGCACGTAGAGGATGCGGTAGAAAAAGGAGCAACCGTTCTGGCGGGTGGCAAAGCGCATGCTCTGGGCGGCAACTTCTGGCAGCCGACGGTGCTGGGGGATTGTCATGAGGGCATGAAGCTCGCCAGTGAAGAAACCTTTGGCCCGGTTGCGGCCTGCTTCCGCTTTACTTCTGAAGATGAAGTGATTCAGCGCGCCAATAATACCCCCTTTGGCCTGGCGGCCTATTTCTATACCCAAAACCTGCAGCGCGTGTTCCGCGTCTCGCAGGCCATTGAAAGCGGGATGATCGGCGTTAACGAGTGCGCGGTCTCTACCGAGCTTGGGCCGTTTGGCGGCGTCAAAGAGTCGGGCCTCGGGCGAGAAGGGTCAGTACTGGGACTGGAGGAGTTCCTGGAAGTGAAAACCCTGCACATTGGGGGATTATAATCGACAGGGCGGCATCAGCCGCCCAGCGGGACGGGGTGGCTGGCAATGAATATCTATACGTTTGATTTTGATGAAATCGACAGTCAGGAGGACTTCTATCGTGAGTTTTCCCGAACCTTTGGCCTGGAAAGAGGACGCGTAACGAATCTGGATTCCCTGTGGGAGATGGTGATGGGTAATCAGCTTCCGCTCCCGCTGGAAATTGAATTCGTCCATTTACCGGATAAGCTGCGCAGGCGGTTTGGCGCACTGATTTTGCTGTTTGATGAGGCAGAAGAGGAGCTGGAAGGGCAGATTCGCTTTAACGTCCGTCCGGAATAGGCATAAAAAAGCCCCTGACAGGCAGGGGCAAGTCGTAGTCAATACGACGAGGGTTTATTTGTACAGCTCAGCCGTTGCGTGCCAATGGTCGCCCGCGTTCAGCTCGGTGACGCGATAGCTGCTGGCACCGGCTTTTTCAGCTTTTGCTACCAGTACCTGACGGATATCCATTGGAGAGCCGGACACTTCAGTAACGGCGATGCTACCCATAGATTGCAGGCCTTGAGCCTGTTCAGCGTTCACCTGATGCACAGCTGCGCTGGCACCAAAAGAGAGAACGGAAGCTAAACCGAGGGTGGCGATAATTAATTTAGTGTTCATAATCTTTACTCCTTAATCGGGTCGGATCAACGACGAGAAGGGTTGTACCGCTATTTTTATGCCTGGTGTCGTTGACGATATTTCGTTTTTTTGCAGAACTTATTTGTACAGCTCAGCTGTTGCATGCCAGTGGTCACCGGTACGCGCTTCAATCACGCGATAAGAAGTGGCGCCCTGTTCTTGTGCTTTTTTATTCAGCATCTGGTTCATATCCATTGGCGATGTACCCACTGCACCGATGGACACCGTACCGATAGCTTCGCGAGATTGCGCCTGTTCAGCATTGATAGAGTCGGCAGCAAATGCACCGAAAGACAGGACTGACAGAACGCTCAGTACGGCAACAGTAGTTTTGATTTTCATGATTCTTTTCCTCGTCATATTCTTTACTGGGGTCGGTGTTTCGTGACCCTCATCACAAAATCAAGTATACACTAATCACGGCAAAAATTAATACCATGCTAATTATAAACTGTGTGATTATGTTTTAAGTGACTGCCGCGTTATAACCAGAATGAATAAAAAAGAGAGGAACTCAGCCTTGAATGGCCACTATTATCTTTAAATTCAGGAATATAGATGAATTTGATTATTCGTGCGGTTCATGGTTCTGACATTCACTGCGTGAATGTGTTGGGGCGATAAAACGCACTATTTGTTAAAGGAAAGATAACGGAATGTAGTGTGAAACGAGGTAGGAGCAGAAGATCCCCCGCGACAGTGTGCAGCAGGGGAGCGGGATCAGAGTTCCTGTTCGAACAATACCAGAATGGCTTCGTAGAGATCTTTCACCGAGAAGCCGTTAGCCGGTGTCGTAAAGATGGTGTCGTCACCCGCAATGGTTCCCAGAATGCCTTCTGCTTTACCTAATGAATCAAGCAGACGGGCTATCAGCTGAGCTGCACCAGGGCTGGTATGGATCACCACGACGGCGGCGTTGTAATCGATATCCAGCACCAGATTCTTCAGCGGGCTTGAGGTTGTCGGTACGCCCAGCTCAGCAGGCAGGCAGTAGACCATCTCCATTTTGGCGTTGCGGGTACGCACCGCGCCGAATTTGGTTAACATGCGGGAGACTTTTGACTGGTTAATGTTTTCGAAGCCCTCTTCTTGCAGGGCCAGCACGATCTCACCCTGAGAGCTGAATTTTTCTTCTTTAAGCAGCGCTTTAAACGCTTTGACCAATTCTTCTTGTTTAGAAGAGATTCGCATAAATCACCCGAAATATAGCGGTAGAAACAACATTATTATGCACATGGATGAATTTTTATGCAAACTATCTGCCCAATCTTAGGCTGAAATAATGTTATGAAAGGGAGTGATTTTATCAAAATTCGTTATCAAGGAACATGCCTGCGTCACGCCTCGCAAATAACCTTAAAAGTAAATTAAATGTTATCAAAATGATGTTGTTTTGGTGGCTGGCGTGGGTGTATTGTAGCTCCCTCTGAATTCGTTGCTTAGTTAGCGCATAACGCCTGATAGCCTTCTGGCAGATGCAAAAAGCGCGTGACCCCAAATTCTGGAATGACGAAGATTGTAATTATAGATCTGCTGAATTAAGGTCGCCGCGACGGAGTAACAGAAAGTTAGCTCACCATAATAAGGAGTTTAGGATGAAAGTCGCAGTCCTCGGCGCTGCTGGCGGTATCGGCCAGGCGCTTGCCCTACTACTGAAAACTCAGCTGCCTGCAGGCTCAGAACTCTCCCTGTACGATATTGCTCCGGTAACCCCTGGTGTGGCGGTTGACCTGAGCCACATCCCGACGGCCGTTAAAATTAAAGGCTTCTGCGGTGAAGATGCGCGTCCAGCGCTCGAAGGCGCAGATGTGGTGCTGATCTCCGCAGGCGTGGCGCGTAAACCGGGTATGGATCGCTCCGACCTGTTCAACGTGAACGCCGGTATCGTGAAGAACCTGATCCAACAGGTGGCGACCACCTGTCCAAAAGCCTGTATCGGTATCATCACTAACCCGGTTAACACCACCGTGGCGATTGCAGCAGAAGTGCTGAAAAAAGCGGGCGTGTACGACAAGAACAAACTGTTTGGCGTGACCACGCTGGACATTATCCGCTCCAACACCTTTGTCGCGGAACTGAAAGGCAAACAGCCTACCGAACTGGACGTCCCGGTTATCGGCGGCCACTCTGGCGTGACCATTCTGCCACTGTTGTCCCAGATCCCAGGCGTGAGCTTCACCGAGCAGGAAGTGGCTGACCTGACCAAACGTATCCAGAACGCTGGCACCGAAGTGGTGGAAGCGAAGGCGGGTGGCGGTTCTGCAACCCTGTCTATGGGCCAGGCAGCAGCCCGTTTCGGTCTGTCTCTGGTGCGCGCCCTGCAGGGCGAGAAAGGCGTTGTGGAATGTGCTTACGTTGAAGGTGACGGCGAGCATGCGCGCTTCTTCTCTCAGCCACTGCTGCTGGGCAAAAACGGCATCGAAGAGCGTCAGTCTATCGGCACCCTGAGCGCGTTTGAGCAGCAGGCGATGGTGGGTATGCTGGACACGCTGAAGAACGATATCGTTCTGGGCGAAGAGTTCGTGAACAAATAACCGACTCGCATCCCATCAGGATAATAAAAAACCGGAGAAATTCCGGTTTTTTATTGCCTGTGGGTTTAGTTTGTTGCCGGGTACTCTTGAATGGTCACCTGCAGCGTCAGCTTCTTATCATCGCGCATCACTTCTACCGGGATGATTGAACCTGGTCTAATTTCCGCCACCTGGTCCATGGTTTCCAGTGCTGACAGCGCCGGCTTACCGTTAACCGAGACGATGACATCGTTGACCAACATACCCGCTTCCGCTGCCGGGCCGCCGGTCGTTACTTCGTTGACCACAATGCCCTGTATCTGATCGATGCCGCCGCCCTGAACATGCATCGGCGCAATCTCACGCCCGCCAATGCCGATATAGCCGCGGATCACCCGTCCGTCGCGGATCAGCTTATCCATAATCTTGTTCGCCAGCTGGAACGGGATCGCAAAGCCGATCCCTTCGGGGGTTTCTCCGTCGTTGCTCTTATCAAAGGAGAGGGTGTTGATCCCCATCAGCTCGCCCAGCGAGTTCACCAGCGCCCCGCCGGAGTTCCCGTGGTTGATTGAGGCATCGGTCTGCAGGAAGTTCTGCCGTCCGGAAGGGTTCAGGCCAATACGCCCGGTGGCGCTGATAATCCCCTGAGTGATGGTCTGCCCGAGGTTATACGGGTTCCCGATCGCCAGCACCACGTCACCGATATGGGGCGAGCGTTTACGGTTAATTGGGATCACCGGCAAACCGCCGGTGGCCGTAATTTTCAGCACCGCGAGGTCGGTCAGCGTATCTGAACCCACCAGCAGGGCTTCAAAGACGCGCCCATCCTGCAGAGCAACGATGATTTGATCGGCATCGTTGATCACGTGTTTATTGGTAATGATGTAGCCGCGCTCATCCATGATCACCCCGGATCCCAGGGTGCGGATCTCCAGCTGATTATGGCTGGTGCTGTTCATCCCGCGGTTATAGACGTTAACAACCGCAGGCGCGGCGCGGCGCACCGCCTGATTGTAACTGGCAGGTGTTTCATCCGCGCTGTCAAATTGCGGTGCCGCCAGTTGATTAAACTGACGTAAAGAGGGCATGGCGACCAGTAACAGGCCACCGACAACCAGGCCGATGGCGACCGAACGAATGAGCTTTAAAACCATGATACGGGCGTCGTTAAGGGAAGATCGCAAGCAGCATAGCATGACTTATCCGGACATCACACGCGGCGATGTCCGGATACATCAATGCTTAACGCAGCAGAATATAAAGGGTGTCATTGCCGCGCACGATCTGCAGGGCGATGATCGACGGTTTGCTCTCCAGCACTTTGCGCATTTCGGCGATGGACTGCACGCGCGTGCGGTTCACCCCGATAATCACATCATCCTGATGAAGCCCTGCCTGCGCCGCCGGGCTGCTTTTCTCTACGCTGTTGAGGGTGATGCCTTTCGTGCCGTCCTTTAGCTGCCCGTCACTCAGCGTTGCGCCCTGCAGTGCGGGTGCAATCATCTCGGCACTGGCGGAGGAAGAGGTACTTTTATCCAGCGTGACCTGCACATCAAGCGGTTTACCGTCGCGCAGCAAACCGAGTTTAACCACGGCGCCGGGCTCGGTGGTGGCGATACGTGAGCGCAATTCGGCAAAGCTGTTGAGCGGCTTATCATTCAGGCTGACAATCACATCTCCGGACTTCACGCCCGCTTTTGCCGAGCCGGAATTCGGTAAGACTTCGCTGACAAAGGCGCCGCGCTGTACATTCAGATTAAACGCCTTCGCGATATCCGCGCTCATCTCCATACCTTTAATGCCCAGCAGGCCGCGCTTCACTTCACCAAACTGAATCAGCTGCTGTGCCAGCGTGCGGGCCATGTTGCTCGGAATGGCGAAGCCAATCCCGACGCTGCCGCCGCCGGGGGCGAGAATAGCGGTGTTGATGCCGATCAGTTCGCCGTTCAGATTCAGCAGTGCGCCGCCGGAGTTGCCGCGGTTAATAGAGGCGTCGGTCTGGATAAAGTTCTCCAGCCCTTCAAGGTTTAACCCGCTGCGGCCCAGGGCCGAGATAATGCCGGAGGTGGCCGTCTGGCCCAGACCGAACGGGTTACCGACTGCGACGGCGAAATCACCCACGCGCAGTTTATCGGAGTCGGCAATCGCAATTTGCGTCAGGCCGGTGGGGTTCTGTAGCTGCAGCAGGGCAATATCGCTCTGATCGTCGCCGCCAATCAGCCTGGCTTCGAACTCGCGACCGTCGTTCATCTGCACGCTGATTTTATCCGCCTGGCTGATAACGTGGTTGTTGGTCAGTACATAGCCTTTAGCCGCATCAATAACTACGCCCGATCCCAGCCCTTCAAAGGGCTGTGCCTGATCCGGGGTGTCATCGCCAAAATACTTTTTTAACTCTTCCGGGACGCGCTGGCTTTGCACGGCGGTACCTTCGACCTTCACGCTCACGACGGCGGGCAAGACTTTTTCCAGCATCGGCGCCAGGCTAGGCAGCGCAGCCTGACCCGGTACCTGCGAAGGGATAGCGGCAGCCACCGGATACGTGGCCGACAGGGATAATCCAATGCTCAATGCTAACGCGCTCAACAGCTGATTTTTTTTGTTCATTTATGCTGGCTCTCGCAACCTGGATGAAGGAATAACGGCCCCAAAACAGTCTGATATTATTGAATTTTAAAATGCCGAACAATGAGGTGTTTGACTAAATAATAGCTGGGGTAGGGAAGAAAGGACGGGCGCAACGGCTGCGCCCGTAAAATATATTTGTGATGTGAGGTTAACCGCGTTTCACGCCATTGCGCAGCAGGCCGGACGCGCCGTCGGAGTAATCACGTGGCATCTGTACCGGCGCCTGGTCGTTACCGGCTTCGGATTCAGCCAGGCGGTTACGGAATGGGTTGGCTTCCGCGCTCATCTCTGGCAGCAGGCTGCTGGAGCTTTTCGCCATGTGCTGGTACAGCTGACGGTAATCATCGGCCATGTTGTCCAGCAGTTCGGCGCTGCGGGCAAAGTGGCTTACCAGCTCTTCACGATACTCTTCCAGATCGGCTTTGTTCTTTTCCAGTTCGTACTGTAAGGCCTGTTGCTGACGCAATTTGCGATTACCAAAACGCATGGCCACAGCACCAATAGCGATGCCGACGACTAAACCGATTAGCGCATATTCCCAGGTCATGAACTTCTCCCGTTATCTTGTGGTTCCGTAGGGTGTTGGCTCGGCTCCATGCCTGTGCCTGATTATGCCACTATAACCGCTATTCCCGTAGAAGTGGAATCCCACCGTATCATCGCGTACTGTAGAACGGCCTTTTTTTCGTCAACTGCGCAGTATGACGGGTATTAATTGAAGGAATAACAATAAGATTATGCAAAGTCTCTCCCCCACATCGCGTTACCAGCAGGCCCTTAATGAGGGTTCCCATCAGCCAGACGATGTGCAGCGTGAAGCGGTCGCGCGTCTGGACAGTATCTACCAGGCGCTGGTCACCCGGCCAACCGCAGAGGTTGCGTCTGCTGGTGGATTAAAAGCGGCGTTTGGCCGATTGCTGGGGAAAAAAGAGCCGCAAACCGCCACGCCAGCGCGCGGTTTATATATGTGGGGCGGGGTCGGGCGGGGCAAAACCTGGCTGATGGATCTGTTTTATCAGAGCCTGCCGGGTACGCGTAAGCAGCGTCTGCACTTTCACCGTTTTATGCTGCGGGTGCATGAGGAGCTGACGGCATTGCAGGGCCACAGCGATCCGCTGGATATTGTTGCCGAACGCTTTAAAGCCGAAACCGATGTCCTGTGTTTTGATGAGTTTTTTGTCTCAGACATTACCGATGCAATGCTGCTCGGTGGACTGATGAAAGCGCTTTTTGCGCGCGGCATCACGCTGGTTGCCACCTCTAACATCCCGCCGGATGAGCTGTACCGCAACGGCTTACAGCGCGCGCGTTTCCTGCCCGCTATCGATGCCATCAAAGCCCACTGCGAGATAATGAACGTTGATGCGGGCGTTGATTACCGCCTGCGAACCCTCACTCAGGCCCACCTGTGGCTGTCGCCCTTAAATGACAACACACAACAGCAGATGGATAAGCTGTGGCTGGCGCTGGCCGGCAGCAAACGTGAAAACGCTACGCTGCTCGAAGTGAACCATCGCCCGCTACAAACCCTGGGCGAGGTCAATCAAACCCTGGCGGTGTCGTTTGCGACCCTGTGCGTCGATGCCCGCAGCCAGCATGATTATATTGCGCTCTCGCGCCTGTTCCACACGGTGATGCTGTTCGAGGTGCCGGTGCTGACGTCGTTGATGGAGAGCGAAGCCCGCCGCTTTATCGCGCTGGTGGATGAGTTTTACGAGCGCCACGTGAAGCTGGTGGTGAGCGCGGCCGTGCCTTTATATGACGTTTATCAGGGGGAGCGGCTGAAGTTTGAGTTCCAGCGCTGCCTCTCGCGCCTGCAGGAGATGCAAAGCGAAGAGTATCTTAAGCGCGAACATATGCCTTAAATGCCACCCTCTGCCTGTGGGAGAGGGGCTGGGGGTGAGGGCATCAGACCGCACAATCACCCCCTCGGAAAAACCCGGCTCAAATCACAATTAGGGGTCGACCTTTACCCACGACTTCTCTATAATCTTGCGACCCCACGTTACAAGAAGGTTTTTTCCCAAAACTTTCTCTGCGCCGGCATAGGCTATTCGAAGGGGTAGGTTTGCTGGACAATGTCGTGTGAACCTCAACTACTAAAACGTTTGGGTGTTCACCAACGTGTAACTTATTTACTTGGGTAAGCTTTTAATGAAAACTTTTACAGCTAAACCAGAAACCGTAAAACGCGACTGGTATGTTGTTGACGCGACCGGTAAAACTCTGGGCCGTCTGGCTACCGAACTGGCTCGTCGCCTGCGCGGTAAGCACAAAGCGGAATACACTCCGCACGTAGATACCGGTGATTACATCATCGTTCTGAACGCTGACAAAGTTGCTGTAACCGGTAACAAGCGTACTGACAAAGTGTACTATCACCACACCGGCCACATCGGCGGTATTAAACAAGCGACCTTTGAAGAGATGATTGCCCGCCGTCCTGAGCGTGTGATTGAAATCGCGGTTAAAGGCATGCTGCCAAAAGGCCCGCTGGGTCGTGCTATGTACCGTAAACTGAAAGTTTACGCAGGTAACGAGCACAACCACGCGGCACAGCAACCGCAAGTTCTTGACATCTAATCGGGATTATAGGCAATGGCTGAAAATCAATACTACGGCACTGGTCGCCGCAAAAGCTCCG
>NZ_JBOGBT010000030.1:0-85351 GCF_051656365.1 Silvania sp.
GCGAGATGGCGCGTCTGCGCACCCTGCGCAACCGTCTGTGGGAAGGCGTGAAAGATATGGAAGAGGTCTACCTGAACGGCGACCTCGAGCAGGGCGCACCTAACATCCTCAACGTCAGCTTCAACTATGTTGAAGGCGAGTCGCTGATCATGGCGCTGAAAGACCTGGCCGTCTCTTCCGGTTCTGCGTGTACTTCCGCAAGCCTCGAGCCGTCCTACGTTCTGCGTGCCCTGGGCATGACTGACGAACTGGCACACAGCTCTATCCGTTTCTCTTTAGGTCGTTTTACTACCGATGAAGAGATTGACTACACCATCAATCTGGTTCGCAACTCCATTGGCCGTCTGCGTGACCTTTCTCCTCTGTGGGAAATGTTCAAAGAAGGCGTGGATCTGAACAGCATTGAATGGTCACATCACTAATCGGTTTGTAAGGAGAATTCAACATGGCATACAGCGAAAAAGTCATCGATCATTACGAAAATCCACGTAACGTGGGTTCTTTTGACAACAGCGACGTAAGCGTAGGCAGCGGCATGGTTGGCGCACCGGCGTGTGGCGACGTGATGAAGTTGCAGATTAAAGTCAACAATGAAGGTATCATTGAAGACGCCCGCTTCAAGACCTACGGTTGCGGTTCCGCAATCGCTTCCAGCTCCCTGGTCACCGAATGGGTGAAGGGCAAATCCCTGGACGAAGCGCAGGCCATCAAAAATACCGATATTGCTGATGAGCTCGAACTGCCGCCGGTTAAAATTCACTGCTCTATCCTGGCGGAAGATGCGATCAAAGCCGCAATTGCGGATTACAAAAGCAAACGTGACGCAAAATAATTAGTTGAGGTTGTTATGTCGATTACCCTTAGCGACAGCGCTGCCGCGCGAGTAAATGCCTTTATGGCAAACCGTGGCAAAGGATTTGGCCTGCGTCTTGGTGTGCGTACTTCCGGCTGTTCTGGTATGGCCTACGTACTGGAATTTGTTGACGAACCTGCGGCGGAAGATACCGTATTCGAAGACAAAGGCGTGAAGGTCGTGATCGATGGCAAGAGCCTGCAGTTCCTGAACGGCACCGAGCTGGACTTCGTAAAAGAAGGCCTCAACGAAGGGTTTAAATTTACGAACCCGAACGTAAAAGACGAGTGCGGTTGCGGCGAAAGCTTCCAGGTTTAATTGCGTATCACCTGTTAACCCCACCGCAGCCCGCCTGCGCGTGGGGTTTGCTTTAATCAGCTAACCCTGAGATTGTTATGGATTACTTCACCCTCTTTGGGTTACCCGCCGGGTATGAAATTGATATTCAGGCGCTGGCGACCCGTTTCCAGGATCTGCAACGTCAGTATCACCCGGATAAATTCGCCAGCGGTACGCAGGCGGATCAGCTGGCTGCGGTACAGCAGTCTGCGACCATCAATCAGGCGTGGCAAACCCTGCGCAATCCGCTGAGCCGGGCAGAATATCTGCTGTCGCGCCACGGTTTCGATCTCTCAAGTGAGCAGCACACCGTCCGCGATACCGCGTTCCTGATGGAACAGCTGGAACTGCGTGAAGAGCTGGATGAGATTGAACAGGCGAAGGACGACGTGCGTCTGGAGGGTTTTATCCAGCGTGTAAAAGGGATGTTCGATTCCCGCCATCAGCAGATGGTGACCCAATTGAATAACGAGACGTGGGACGTCGCTGCGGACACTGTGCGCAAGCTGCGTTTTCTCGATAAACTGCGAAGCAGTGCTGAACAACTCGAAGAAAAGCTGCTCGATTTTTAATTTCGGAAGCAATTATGGCCTTATTACAAATTAGTGAGCCTGGCTTAAGTGCCGCACCGCACCAGCGTCGTCTGGCGGTGGGCATCGACTTAGGCACCACCAACTCGCTGGTCGCGACCGTGCGTAGCGGGCAGGCTGAAACGCTGGCCGACGCCGACGGTCAGCACCTGCTGCCGTCCGTGGTCCACTATCAGCCGCAGGGCCACAGCGTGGGCTATCACGCCCGCGCCAATGCCGCGCAGGATCCGGTCAACACCATCAGCTCGGTAAAACGGATGATGGGCCGCTCGCTGGCGGACATCCAGAACCGTTATCCACACCTGCCGTATCAACTGCAGGCAAGCGAAAACGGCCTGCCGATGATCGCCACCGCTGCCGGGCTGTTAAACCCGATCCGCATCTCTGCCGATATTCTGAAAGCGCTGGCGGCTCGTGCCACCTCTACGCTGGAAGGCGAACTCGACGGCGTGGTGATCACCGTTCCGGCCTATTTCGATGATGCACAGCGTCAGGGCACCAAAGACGCGGCGCGTCTGGCGGGCCTGCACGTGCTGCGCCTGCTGAACGAACCCACTGCTGCCGCCATTGCCTATGGGCTGGACTCCGGCAAAGAAGGTGTGATCGCGGTCTTCGACCTCGGCGGCGGCACCTTTGATATTTCGATCCTGCGCTTAAGCCGTGGGGTGTTTGAAGTGCTGGCGACCGGCGGTGACTCCGCCCTCGGCGGCGACGATTTTGACCATCTGCTGGCAGATTATATCTGCGAACAGGCCGGGATCAGCGGCAGCCGGGATGCACGCCTGCAGCGCGAGCTGCTGGATGCCGCCGTGGCCGCCAAAATCGCCCTCAGCGATGCGCAGTCCGTCAGCGTGACGGTTGCGGGTTGGCAGGGCGACATCACCCGTGCACAGTTTAATGACCTGATTGCCCCCCTGGTTAAACGCACCCTGCTGGCCTGCCGCCGCGCATTGAAAGATGCGGGCGTCGAGGCACAAGAGGTGCTGGAAGTGGTGATGGTTGGCGGTTCAACCCGCGTTCCGCTGGTGCGTGAACGGGTGGGCGACTTCTTTGGTCGCACGCCGCTGACCGCTATCGATCCGGATAAAGTAGTCGCCATTGGTGCCGCTATCCAGGCGGATATTCTGGTCGGCAACAAGCCGGACAGCGACATGCTGCTGCTCGATGTTATCCCGCTCTCGCTGGGGCTGGAAACCATGGGCGGGCTGGTCGAGAAGGTGATTCCGCGTAACACCACCATTCCGGTGGCGCGCGCGCAGGAGTTCACCACCTTCAAAGACGGTCAGACGGCGATGTCTATCCACGTGCTGCAGGGCGAGCGGGAACTGGTGCAGGACTGCCGTTCGCTGGCGCGTTTTGCGCTGCGCGGGATCCCGGCGCTGCCTGCGGGCGGGGCGCATATTCGCGTCACCTTCCAGGTGGATGCGGACGGTTTGCTGAGCGTCACGGCAATGGAAAAATCAACCGGTGTCGAATCTTCCATCCAGGTCAAACCGTCCTACGGTCTGACCGATGGCGAAATCGCCACCATGCTCCAGGATTCAATGAGCTACGCCGCGCAGGACGTGAAGGCGCGTATGCTGGCTGAACAGAAAGTCGAAGCGGCTCGCGTGCTGGAAAGTCTGCATAGCGCGCTCGCTGCCGATGCCGCGCTGTTAAGCGCCGCTGAACGTCAGGCCATTGACGACGCCATCGCGCAACTGCGCGCGGTAGCGGACGGCGATGACGCTGACGCCATAGAACAAGCGATTAAAAACGTTGATAAACAAACCCAGGAGTTTGCCGCTCGCCGTATGGACCAGTCGGTTCGCACTGCGCTGAAAGGCCACTCCGTGGACGAGGTTTAATATGCCAAAGATTGTTTTTCTGCCACATGCGGACCTCTGTCCGGATGGCGCAGTTCTGGAAGCTGAGACCGGCGAAACCATCCTTAACGTTGCCCTGCGTAACGGTATCGAAGTGGAACACGCCTGTGAAAAATCCTGTGCCTGCACAACCTGCCACTGCATCGTCCGCGAAGGGTTCGACTCTTTAGTGGAGAGCACGGAAGATGAAGACGACATGCTGGATAAAGCATGGGGTCTGGAGCCGGAAAGTCGTCTGAGCTGTCAGGCACTCGTCACCGATGAAGATCTGGTGATCGAACTTCCGCGTTACACCCTCAACCACGCACGCGAGCATTGATATGGGACTGAAGTGGACAGACAGCCGTGAAATCGGCGAGGCGCTGTACGACGCCAATCCGGATCTCGATCCGAAAACCGTACGGTTCACCGATATGCATCAGTGGATTTGCGATCTGGAAGAGTTTGATGATGATCCCAACGCCTCCAATGAAAAAGTTCTGGAGGCGATTCTGCTAGTCTGGTTAGATGAAGCAGAATAGATAATGTAACGGGCTGCCTTCGGCGGCCCGTTTGCTTGTTGCTAATAAGGATAAATAAAATGACCGAAGCGATGAAGATTACGCTCTCTACTCAGCCTGCGGATGCGCGCTGGGGTGAAAAAGCCACCTACAGCATTAATAACGACGGCATAACCCTGCACCTGAACGGCAGCGACGATATCGGTTTGATTCAGCGTGCGGCGCGTAAAATCGACGGTTTAGGCATTAAGCATGTGTTGCTCGACGGAGAAGGCTGGAACACCGACACCAGCTGGGCGTTCTGGGCCGGTTACAAAGGCCCGAAAGGCACACGCAAAGTTGAGTGGGCCGATTTGGACGCAGACGCGAAGAAAGAGCTGGAAAGCCGTCTGAAAATTATCGACTGGGTGCGCGACACCATTAACGCTTCGGCAGAAGAGTTAGGCCCGGAGCAGCTGGCCCAGCGCGCGGTGGATCTGCTGAATGGCGTGGGCGGTGAGAAAGTCTCTTACCGCATCACTAAAGGCGAAGATCTGCGTGAACAGAACTATATGGGTCTGCATACCGTGGGTCGCGGTTCCGAGCGTCCGCCGGTTCTGCTGGCGCTGGATTACAACCCAACCGGCGACAAGCAGGCTCCGGTTTACGCCTGCCTGGTCGGGAAGGGCATCACCTTCGATACCGGCGGCTACAGCCTGAAGCAGAGCGCCTTTATGGATTCGATGAAATCTGACATGGGCGGCGCGGCCACCATTACCGGCGCGCTGGCGTTTGCTATTACCCGCGGCCTGAACAAGCGCGTGAAGCTGTACCTGTGCTGTGCGGACAACATGGTCAGCGGCAACGCCTTCAAGCTGGGCGACATCATTCGCTACCGCAACGGTAAAAACGTTGAAGTGATGAATACCGACGCCGAAGGCCGTCTGGTGCTGGCCGATGGCCTGATCGACGCTTCTGCGCAGAAGCCTGAGCTGATTATCGACATGGCAACTCTGACCGGCGCCGCGAAAACTGCGCTGGGCAACGACTATCATGCGCTGTTCAGCTTCGACGACAAGCTGGCCGCTAAACTGATGGCCAGCGCGGCAGCAGAAAACGAGCCGTTCTGGCGTCTGCCGCTGGCCGAGTTCCACCGCAGCCAGCTGCCGTCTAACTTTGCCGAACTGAACAATACCGCTCCCGCCACCTATCCGGCAGGGGCCAGCACGGCTGCCGGCTTCCTGTCGCATTTCGTTGAGAACTACCGCGAAGGCTGGCTGCATATCGACTGTTCCGCAACCTACCGCAAGTCTGCCGTTGAACAGTGGTCAGCTGGCGCAACCGGTTTGGGCGTGCGCACTATTGCCAATCTGTTGACGGCTGAGTAACTGTATCCCCTTACCCCAGAGGGTGTTTGAGTTCCCTCTCCCCTTTGGGGAGAGGGTTAGGGTGAGGGGTAAAATGCAACATCTGGAATTGTTATGTCAGAAACCAAAAACGAATTAGAAACCCTGCTGGAGAAAGCGGCGACCGAGCCCGCCCATCGTCCGGCATTTTTCCGCACCCTGCTGGAGTCCACCGTCTGGGTGCCAGGCACCGCCGCCGAGGGCGAGCAGGTTGTGGATGACAGCGCGCTGGATCTGCTGCACTGGGAAAAAGATGACGGTACCTCGGTGATCCCGTTCTTCTCCTCGCTGGAGGCCCTGCAGGAAGCCGTTGAAGATGAACAGGCCTTCGTGGTGATGCCTGTGCGCACGCTGTTTGAAATGACGCTGGGCGAGACTCTGTTTCTGAATGCGAAGCTGCCGACCGGTAAAGAGTTCACCCCGCGTGAAATCAGCCATCTGATCGGTGAGGAGGGCAATCCCCTAAGCACCCAGGAGGTGCTGGAGGGCGGGGCGTCACTGCTGCTGTCGGAAGTGGCCGAACCCCCGGCGCAGATGATCGACTCCCTGACTCAGCTTTTCAAAACCATCAAGCCCGTGAAGCGCGCGTTTCTGTGCTCGATCAAAGAGCAGGCTGACGAACAGCCGGTGCTGCTGATTGGCATCGAGGCGGATGGCGAGATCGACGAGATTATTCAGGCGGCGGGCAGCGTGGCAACCGACACCCTGCCGGGCGATGAGCCGATTGATATCTGCCGGGTGATTAAAGGCGAGAAGGGCGTCAGCCACTTTCTTACTGAGCACATCGCGCCGTTCTATGAACGTCGCTGGGGTGGCTTCCTGCGCGATTTCAAAAACAACCGCATTATCTGATGCTGACGGGGTGACTCTTCACCCCGTCGCTTCCAGCAGCAGTAAATCCATCAGCAACACCAGGTTCGACTCAAACGATGTCACCCCGGCGGCTTCGGCAGCGAAATGCACCGCTTCGTCGTACAGGGCAAAATGCAGATCCGCCATCCCCGCCAGCGTATTGGCCGAGGCGCGGGTAAACGCCACTACCGTCATCCCCACGTTCTTCGCGATGCGCGCCTTATCCAGCACCTGTTCCGTTTCGCCGCGGCGCGAGACCGCAATAAACACCTGATAGCGCGAAGCGTTGCTGAGAAAAATATTGCGGCTGTCGCCGGGACCAGAGATAAACGCCGTCTTGCCCAGCACCTGCAATTTCTTCGTCAGATACTCAGCGAACAGATAGGAAAAGCCCGCCCCATAGAGAAAAAAGTGCTCTTTTTCACGCAGCAGATCGGCAAAGCGGCGGCGTTTTTCCGCCGTCGCCCACTGCAGGGTTTGCTGATAGTTGGCGATAAACTGGTTGAACAGTGCGGGTAACTCGGCGGACGGGCTGGCTTCGGCGGCAATGTGCGGCGTATCGCTCAGCAGCTGCTTACAGTGCCAGGTGAACTCGCTAAAGCCGCTGAACCCCAGCTTGCGGCACAGGCGCATGATAGTGGCGGTGGAGACAAACGTGGCCTGCGCCAGCTCCCGCACCGTGATGTTGCCCACCAGCAGCGGATGCTCGGTCAGATGCGCCAGCACGCGATACTCCGCGCGGGTCAGGGACTCCCCGCGCGTCAGCAAGGTCGCCAGACGGTTATCCATTAACGCGCCGGTTCAATCGGCAGATCGTCGCGTGCGCCCCATTCACTCCATGCTCCGTCGTACAGCGTCACGTCGGTTTTGCCGAGCGTCGCCAGCGCCAGAATCACCACGCAGGCGGTTACGCCAGAGCCGCAGCTGGCAATGGTCGGCTGGTGCAGATCCACGCCCTGACGGTCGAAAATCTCGCGCAGTTCGTCGGCGGTTTTCAGCTCGCCGTCAAACACCAGATCCCCCCAGGGGACGTTACGCGCACCGGGAATATGGCCACGCTTCAGACCTGGGCGCGGCTCGTCGGCCTCGGCGTTAAAGCGCGGGGCAGGGCGGGCGTCGATAATTTGCGCGGTCTTTTCATGGCTGGCCAGCAGCACGTCGGTCAGGCGTTTGATCGCGCTGGCGTCGATGCCTGGGTCAAAATCCCCTTCCGGTAGGTCAACATTCCCCTGCTGGAGCGGCAGGTCGGCGCGCTGCCAGCCTGCCAGCCCGCCCGCCAGAATCGACACGTTTTCGACGCCGAAGGTTTTCAGCATCCACCACGCGCGCGGAGCGGAGAACAGATTGCCCTCATCGTAGACAACCAGATGTTTATCGCGGCTGATACCCAGCTCGCGCATTGCCACGGCAAACGACTCCGGGCGCGGCATCATGTGCGGCAGGGACGAGGTGTGATCGGAGAGGGCTTCGATATCAAAAAAAACCGCCCCCGGCAGATGCCCGGCGCGGTATTCAGCGGGTACGTCACGATGCTCCTGGCCTGGCGGCGCCATGCGCGCGTCAAGGAGTTGCACTTCAGGATCGTTAGCGTGCTCAATCAGCCAGTCGGCTGCGACAAAAAATGAGGTGGACATGGTTGCCTCCAGCAATGAAAACATTAATGGATTGTCGATGTTTTTTCTGACATCGACAAGCGAACCACGTCCAGGTCGCGAGCCTGCTTCTAATTTTTCGCTATTTCCCCCTCCTGCCAGGCTTTTTGCAGGGCGGGCCAGTAGTCGCGGTTGGCCTCAATCATCTCATCAAGAATAGCTTTGGCGTGTTCCATGGTCGGCACGGTGCGGTTGAGGGTGAAGGCCTGCAACGCTTTCTCGTAGCTGCCCTCAACGGTGGCTTCCACCAGCAGCTGTTCCGAAGCCAGCTGCTGCTGCAGCAGGGTCTGATGGAACAGCGGCACCTGACCGATACGCACCGGCTCCGGGCCAGCGCTTGTGATATACGCCGGGACTTCGACCATCGCGTCATACGGTAAATTGGTAATTGCCCCGCGGTTTTCGACCATTACCAGATGGCGCTGGCGCAGGTTGAAAGCCAGCGAGCGGGCTACGTCGACGATAAACTCTCCGTGGACGCCCACGTGGAACGCATCTGACAGAATTCCGGTCTTTTTATACTCTTCCGCTGCCGCGAACAGCTTCTTCTCGCGGCCGTTCATCACTTCATTGGCGCGGGTGTAGTCAGGATTTTGATGCTCCACAATCTGGTTCGGCATCAGGTAGTACTGAAGATACGGGTTCGGCAGGTACTCCGGGAAGTTATCCATGATGGGCTTGATGTTGCGCCAGGTCTTCACCCACGACGGATCCGAGTGCTGCGGATCGGTTTTGGCCGCATCTTCCGTCAGCAGGCCAAATTTGGCGATATGGCGACGCAGCTCCGGCAGGCGATCCACGCCGTCCACCAGCACGCGGGTAAACCAGCCGAAGTGGTTCAGACCGAAGTAATCCACCTCCAGCTTGTGGCGATCCACCCCGAGAATGGCCCCCATATTACGCATCGCCGCCACCGGCATATCGCAAATGTTCAGCACCCGGGCGTCAGGACGCAGGCGGCGCACGCCTTCTGCAACGATCGCGGCCGGGTTGGAGTAGTTAACAATCCACGCTTTCTCGTGCGCATAGCGGTCGACCATATCGATAAGCTCGACCATCGGCAGAATGGTGCGCAAGCCGTACGCCAGCCCGCCGGGGCCACAGGTTTCCTGACCGACTACGCCATGGCGCAGGGGGATCTTTTCATCCTGCTCGCGCATTTTGTACTGACCGACGCGCATCTGGGCGAAGACGAAATGGGCTCCGCTGAATGCGACTTCCGGGTCACCGGTGACGGTAAATTTGATGCTCTGGCTGTGATCGCGAATGACCTTTTCGACCACCGGCGCGATGGTGTTCTGCCGCGCTTCATCGATGTCGTAGAGGCGAATTTCTGCCAGCGGGAACTTGTCCAGCTGCACCATCAGACTTTTCACAATGCCCGGCGTATAGGTGCTGCCGCCACCGGCGATAGAGAGAATAAAGGGGGGTGTAAACATGTTTGTCTCCTTCAGAGAATCGTCTCAACGGCTTCTCGCATTTTTTTGACGTGCAGCCCGTAGACCACCTGAACGTTGTTACCTTGCTTGATAATGCCTTTCGCGCCCGTTGCTTTGAGCCGTGGCTCGTCGACGATCGCGACATCTTTGACCGTGACGCGCAGGCGGGTGTAGCAGTTATCCACCACCTCAATGTTGTCGCGTCCGCCGAGGCCGATAACGATCGCCTCGCCTAATCCGTCATTGCTGCCTTTCGCCTGGTACTCCTGCTTGCTGTACAGACGCGTCTCCTGATCATCCTCCTCGCGGCCCGGCGTTTTCATCCGGAAATGGAGGATCAGGAAGCGGAAGATGACGAAGTAGAGCGCTGACATGATCAGCCCGACCACGATGTACATCGGCCAGTTGGACTTTTCCGTGCCCAGCGGCAGGTTATAAAGAATGAAATCGATAATGCCGTTAGCGCCAATGGCGTGTACGCCCAGCAGGGAGAACAGCATCATGCCAATCCCGGTCAACACCGCATGCACCACAAACAGCAGCGGGGCGACGAACAGGAACGAGAACTCAATCGGCTCGGTGACGCCCACCAGCAGCGAGGTCAGCGCCGCTGGGATCAGAATCGCTTTGGCGGCGGCTTTACGCTCCGGTTTGGCGGTGACATACATCGCCAGTGCCGCCGCCGGCAGGCCAAACATTTTGCTGATGCCGCGCGCATCCCAGACCACGGTGCTGCTGAGCTGCTTCACGTCCGGGCAGGCCATCTCGGCAAAGTAGATATTGCGCGCGCCCTGGTAGGTTGCGCCGCAGACGTCCTGGGTACCGCCCAGTTCGGTATACAGGAACGGGGTATAGACCAGATGATGCAGACCGGTCGGCACCAGAATGCGCTCAAGGAAGCCGTAAATCGCCACCCCAAACGGCCCGGAGCCTTTAATGGCGAGGGCCATGGCGCTGATACCGTGCTGAGCAAACGGCCACAGCTCGCTCATTATCACGCCCAGCAGCATCGACACCGGCAGCATAATGATGGCGACAAAGCAGTGGCCCGAGTAGATTGCCATTGCCCCGTTAAACTGCACGCTGGAGTATTTGTTATACAGGTAGCCTGACAGCGCCCCGGTGAGGATCCCGGCGAACACGCCCATCTCCAGCACCTGCACGCCCAGCACCATGCTTTGCCCGGCGGCCTTCATCTGGTCTGCCGGGGCAAGCGCCCCCTGCAGCTGCAGGGTGACGTTCATGGCGTTGATAAACACCACAAAGGTCACCAGGCCAATCAGCGCGGCGTAACCTTTGTCACGCGTGGCAAGGCCAATAGGGATCCCCACGGCAAACACCAGCGCGAGGTTGACCAGCACAGAGACGGCAGATTTTGAAATCAGCAGCCCGATGCTCTGTATTACCGGATGACCGAGAAACGGCAGATAACCGGCAAGGTTGCCGTTACCCAACACGTTACCAAAGGCGATGAACAGACCGACAATCGGTAGAATCAGTACCGGTCCGTACAGGGATTTTCCAAAATTTTGTAGGGCGTTCACGGCTCGTTTCATGACGTTCTCTCTTAGTGAACCGCGCACTCAGGGTGCGTCTCAGCATTAAAATTAGCAGGTCAAGCGGCGACTTATCCAGCTATCTTATTGTTTTAAAAACAAATGACGTTAAAGGTAACATGTAACGTTCCAGGCTGTGATCCGGGTAACAGGGGCTGTCGCGCGTGACGCAGATGTTTGCGAGGTGCTTTCCAGAGTCTCACATTGGACTTTTGTTCTTTTGTATTAATGAACGTTGCGGATAATAATTACCCCGACGATGACCAACAGGCCCGTGAGGCCAGGGATACAGGATGAAACCGTTTCGCCTTGCCGCGCTTTCTTTAGCGCTGTTTACCACAATGGCACTTGTCGGCTGTGACAACAGCGACGACAAACCCCAATCAAAGGCGCCCGCTGCGGCTGCCGAACCCGCTGCCAAAAAGCCTGAAGCGACAAAACCGGACGACGCGACGCTGGCGAAACTGGCAGCGCTTAGCCAGGGCAAAGCGCTGACCCTGCTGGATGCCTCGGAAATCCAGCTCGACGGCGCCGCCGCGTTGGTGCTGACCTTCTCCGTGCCGCTCTATCCTGCGCAGGATTTTTCACGCACTGTGCATGTGGTAGACAAAAAAAGCGGCAAGGTCGATGGGGCATGGGAGCTGGCGCCAAACCTGAAAGAGCTGCGCCTGCGGCATCTGGAGCCGAACCGTAACCTGGTGGTGACCGTCGAGCGCGGCCTGCAGGGGCTGAACAAAAATACCTTTGGCATCGACTACGAAAAAACCATCACCACCCGCGACATCGAACCGAGCGTCGGGTTTGCCAGCCGCGGCTCGCTGCTGCCGGGCAAGGTGGTCGAAGGGCTGCCGGTGATGGCGCTCAACGTCAATAACGTCGATGTGAATTTCTACCGCGTTAAACCCGAGTCGCTGGCGGCGTTCGTCAGCCAGTGGGAGTACCGCAGTTCCCTTACCAACTGGGAATCCGACAATCTGCTGAAGCTGGCGGAGCTGGTGTATACCGGACGTTTCGATCTTAACCCGGCGCGCAATACCCGCGAAAAACTGCTCCTGCCGCTGCGGGATATCAAGCCGCTGCAGCAGGCGGGGGTTTATATCGCGGTGATGAATCAGGCCGGGCATTACAACTACAGCAATGCCGCCACGCTGTTTACCCTCAGCGATATTGGTCTGTCTGCGCACCGCTACCATAACCGGCTGGATGTCTTTACCCAGAGCCTGGAAAACGGCGCGGCGCAGTCGGCCATCGAAGTGATGCTGCTCAACGATAAAGGGCAGACCCTGGCGCAGGCCACCAGCGACGCAGACGGTCACGCCACGCTGCAGACCGACAAAGAAGCGGCGCTGCTGCTGGCCCGCAAGGACGGGCAGACCACGCTGCTGGACCTTACCCTGCCGGCGCTGGATCTGGCGGAGTTTGCTATTAGCGGTGCGCCAGGCTTCAGCATGCAGTTCTTTATGTTTGGCCCGCGCGATCTCTATCGCCCGGGCGAAACGGTGATCCTCAACGGACTGCTGCGCGACAGCGATGGCAAACCGCTGGCGGATCAGCCGGTCAAGCTGGAGGTGCTGCGCCCGGACGGGCAGGTGGCGCGTACGGTGGTCAGCCAGCCGGACAACGGCCTCTATCGCTTCAACTATCAGCTTGAGAGCGGGGCGCAAACGGGCATGTGGCACGTTCGCGCCAGCACCGGCGATAACCAGCAGCGGCTGTGGGATTTCCATGTCGAAGACTTTATGCCGGAGCGCATGGCGCTCAATCTTGCCGCGCAAAAAGCACCCATTGCGCCTGCGGATAACGTCGCTTTCGACGTGACCGGCTACTACCTGTACGGCGCGCCCGCTAACGGCAACAGTCTGCAGGGGCAGCTGTTCCTGCGCCCGCTGCGCGAGGCCGTGGCCGCGCTGCCGGGCTTCCAGTTCGGTGATATCGCCGAGGAGAATCTGAGCCGCAGCCTGGATGAAGTGCAGCTGACGCTCAACGAAGAGGGACGCGGGCAAATCACGACCGAAAGCCAGTGGAAAGAGGTCCACTCCCCGCTGCAGGTGATTTTGCAGGCCAGCCTGCTCGAGTCGGGCGGACGTCCTATTACCCGCCGGGTGGAGCAGGCAGTATGGCCAGCAGCTACGCTGCCGGGTATCCGGGCGCAGTTCGCCAGCAAATCGGTGTATGACTACCGCACCGATACCACCGTTAACCAGCCGATTGTTGAAGAGAACAGTCAGGCGGGGTTCGATATCGTCTACGCCGATGCGAAAGGGGCGAAAAAAGCGGTGTCGGATCTGCAGGTGCGCCTGATCCGCGAGCGCCGCGACTACGCGTGGAACTGGTCAGAGAGCGACGGCTGGCAGTCGCAGTTTGATCAAAAAGATCTGGTCGAAGGTGAGCAGATCCTGAATCTGGCCGCGGACGAGACCGGCAAAGTGAGCTTCCCTGTTGAGTGGGGCTCTTATCGTCTGGAGGTCAAAGCCCCGAACGAGACGGTCAGCAGCCTGCGCTTCTGGGCCGGTTATAGCTGGCAGGATAACAGCGACGGCACGGGCGCGGCCCGCCCGGATCGCGTCACGATGAAGCTGGATAAGCCGACCTATCAGCCGGGGGACACCATCAAGCTGCACATTGCCGCCCCGGCGGCAGGGAAAGGCTATGCGATGATCGAATCCAGCGAAGGACCGCTGTGGTGGAAAGAGATCGACGTCCCGGCAGAAGGGCTGGAGATGACTATCCCGGTGGATAAAGCCTGGAAGCGTCACGACCTTTACCTCTCCACGCTGGTGGTACGCCCGGGAGACAAATCCAAATCGGCAACGCCAAAACGCGCGGTGGGCTTACTGCACCTGCCGATGGGGGATGAAAACCGCCGTCTGAATCTGGCGCTGGAAAACCCGCCAAAAATGCGACCTAACCAGACGCTGACCGTCAAAGTGAAAGCCAGCGTGAAAGAGGGCGCTGCACCGCAAAAAGTGAATGTGCTGGTGTCGGCGGTGGACAGCGGGGTGTTGAACATTACTGACTATGTGACGCCCGATCCGTGGCAGGCATTCTTCGGCCAGAAGCGCTACGGCGCGGATATCTACGATATTTACGGCCAGGTGATTGAAGGCCAGGGCCGACTGGCGTCGCTGCGCTTTGGCGGCGATGGCGATGAACTTAAACGCGGCGGCAAGCCGCCGGTGAATCATGTCACCATTATCGCGCAACAGGCGCAGCCGGTGACGCTGAATGCCAACGGCGAAGGCACCGTCTCGTTACCGATTGGTGACTTCAACGGTGAGCTGCGCCTGATGGCACAGGCCTGGACAGAGGACGATTTTGGCAGCAGTGAAAGCAAAATTATTGTCGCCGCGCCGGTCATCACCGAGCTGAATGCCCCGCGCTTCCTGGCAAGCGGTGATAACGCCAGGCTGACGCTGGATCTGACCAACCTTACCGACCAGCCGCAAACCCTGAATGTGGCCCTGACTGCCGGGGGCAATCTGGCACTGGAGGGGGCGCAGCCGCAGCCGGTGAAGCTGGCGGCGGGCGAGCGCAGTACGCTGTTTATTCCGGTGCGCGCGCTGGACGGCTACGGCGAGGGTGAAATTGCCGCCCAGGTCAGCGGCCTTACGCTGCCGGGGGAAACCTTTGCACCGCTGCAGAAGAGCTGGAAAATTGGCGTGCGTCCGGCGTTCCCGGCACAGACCGTGAACACCGGCACGATGCTCAATCCGGGCGAAAGCTGGCATGCGCCCGCGCAGCACATCGCTGATTTCTCACCGGCGACGCTGCAGGGGCAGCTGCTGCTAAGCGGCAAGCCGCCGCTCAACCTGGCCCGCTATATTCGTGAACTGCAGGCCTACCCGTATGGCTGCCTGGAGCAAACCGCCAGCGGCCTGTTCCCGTCGCTCTATACCAACGCCGCGCAGCTGGCTGCCCTTGGCATTAAAGGCGACAGCGACGACAAGCGCCGGGCGGCGGTGGAGATCGGCATCTCCCGCCTGCTGCAGATGCAGCGCAGCGACGGTGGATTTGCCCTGTGGGATAAAAACGGTCCGGAAGAGTACTGGCTGACCGCCTACGTTACCGATTTCCTGGTACGTGCGGGGGAGCAAGGTTACAGCGTGCCTGCTGAAGCCATTAACAATGCCAATACCCGTCTGCTGCGCTACCTGCAGGATCCTGGCATGATTTCCGTTCGTTACAGCGAAGAGACGCAGGCCAGCAAGTTTGCCGTACAGGCGTATGCCGCGCTGGTGCTGGCGCGTCAGCAAAAAGCACCTCTGGGTGCGCTGCGCGAGATCTGGGAGCGACACGGCCAGGCCAAATCCGGCCTGCCGGTGATGCAGCTGGGGCTGGCGCTGAAGCTGATGGGCGATGCGCCGCGCAGCCAGCAGGCGCTGGATCTGGCGATCAAAACTCCGCGCAGCGAGTCGCAAGGCTGGATGGCCGATTACGGCAGCCCGCTTCGCGACAACGCGCTGATGCTCAGCCTGCTGGAAGAGAACAAGCTGCTGCCGGATGCGCAAAACACGCTGCTGAACACTCTGTCGCAACAGGCATTCAGCCAGCGCTGGTTATCAACCCAGGAGAGCAATGCCCTGTTCCTCGCGGGCCGTTCCCTGCAGACCCTTTCCGGGGCGTGGCAGGCGACGACCAGCCTCTCGGACGGTGGGCTGCGCGGTGACAAACCGCAGGTGCAAAACCTGAATGCCGACCAGTTGGCCGCCCTGGAGGTGACCAATAGTGGCTCCGCGCCGCTGTGGGTGCGCCTCGACAGCAGCGGATACCCACAATCCGCGCCGCAGCCCGCCTCCAGTGTGCTGAAAATCGACCGCCAGTTCCTCGCAACCGACGGCAGCAGCAGGTCGCTCTCCTCGCTGAAGAGCGGCGAGCTGGTGCTGGTCTGGCTGGAGGTGTCGGCCAGCCAGAACGTGCCGGATGCGCTGGTGGTGGATCTGCTGCCTGCCGGACTGGAGCTGGAAAACCAGAACCTCGCCAGCAGCAGCGCCAGCCTGCTGGAGAGCGGGGCTGAAGTGCAGAACCTGCTCAACCAGATGCAGCAGGCGGATATCCAGCATATGGAGTTCCGCGACGATCGCTTTGTGGCCGCCGTGCCGGTGAACGAAGGCCAGCCGGTGACGCTGGTGTATCTGGCGCGCGCCGTTACGCCGGGAACCTACAGGGTCCCGGTGCCGATGGTGGAATCGATGTACGTTCCGCAGTGGCGGGCAACAGGTGCGGCCAGCGACCCGTTGATTGTCGTGCCGTAACGTGTGGGGTTTACGTCTGATGCGCGCCCGCTGGCTGTGGCTGGTGGGCGCGCTGCTTATGCTAGGGGGAATGGTGGTCGCGGCCGATCGCCTGTGGCCGCTGCCGTTGCAGGAGGTCAATCCCGCTCGGGTGGTGGTGGATGAAAACGGTACCCCGCTGTGGCGATTTGCCGACCGGGAGGGCATCTGGCGCTATCCGGTCACCATCGAAGAGGTCTCTCCTCGCTATCTTGAGGCGTTGATTCAGTACGAAGATCGCTGGTTCTGGCAACATCCCGGGGTGAACCCGTTCTCCGTGCTGCGCGCCGCCTGGCAGGATCTGCGCGCCGGCAAGGTGATTTCTGGCGGCAGTACCCTCACCATGCAGGTGGCTCGCCTGCTGGATCCCCATCCCCGCACGCTTGGCGGCAAAGTGCGTCAGCTCTGGCGGGCGGCACAGCTGGAATGGCATCTGTCCAAACGCGAGATCCTCACCCTCTATCTCAACCGTGCCCCGTTTGGCGGCACTTTACAGGGGGTAGGGGCGGCAAGCTGGGTCTATCTGGGCAAAGCGCCCGCGCAGCTAAGTTACTCCGAAGCCGCGCTGCTGGCCGTCCTGCCGCAGGCCCCGAGTCGCCTGCGACCGGATCGCTGGGCGCAGCGTGCAGAAGCGGCGCGTAATAAAGTTCTCGACAGGATGGCCTCCCAGGGCGTCTGGGAAGCAAGCCAGGTCCGCGAGTCACGGGAAGAGCCGGTCTGGCTGGCACCCCGGCAAATGCCGCAGCTGGCACCGCTGTTTTCGCGCATGATGCTGGGGAAAAGCCGGGACAGCAAAGTGGTTACTACCCTGGATGCCACCCTGCAGCGTCAGCTCGAGGAGCTGGCCCTCAACTGGAAGTCACGTTTAGCCCCGCGCAGCTCGCTGGCGATGATCGTCGTGGATCACACCAACATGACAGTGCGCGGCTGGGTCGGATCCGTCGACATTCATGACGACACCCGGTTCAGCCATGTGGATATGATTGCCGCGATCCGATCCCCGGGATCGGTGCTGAAGCCGTTTATCTATGGCCTGGCGATGGATGACGGGCTGATCCACCCGGCATCGCTGCTGCAGGATGTGCCCCGGCGGACGGGCGATTACCGTCCCGGCAACTTCGACAGCGGTTTTCACGGGCCAGTCGGCATGAGCGAAGCGCTGGTGCGCTCGCTGAACCTGCCTGCCGTTCAGGTGCTGGAGGCCTACGGGCCGAAAAAATTTGCCGGTATGCTGCGTAACGCTGGCCTCCCGCTGCTGCTTCCGCCGGGTGCCCAGCCAAATCTCTCACTGATTTTGGGCGGAGCCGGGGCACGTCTGGAGGATATCGCTGCCGCCTACAGCGCCTTCGCCCGTCACGGTAAAGCGGGCAAGCTGCGCCTGCAGCCCGATGACCCGCTGCTTGAACGCCCGCTGCTGTCGCCGGGCGCGGCGTGGATTATTCGTCGTATTCTGGCGAATGAGGGGCAACCGCTGCCGGACAGCGCGCTGACGCAGGTGGTACCGTTGGCGATCAAAACCGGTACCAGCTATGGCTATCGTGATGCCTGGGCGATAGGGCTGAATGCGCGCTACGTGATTGGCATCTGGACCGGCAGGCCTGACGGCACCCCGGTGGCCGGGCAGTTTGGCTTTGCCAGCGCCGTACCGCTGCTCAATCAGGTGAACAACCTGCTGCAGTCGCGCTCGGCGGTGGACGAGGCGCGTCTGCCTCGCGATCCGCGCCCGGCATCCGTGGGGCGCGGCGTGATTTGCTGGCCGGGCGGGCAATCGCTGCCGGAAGGGGCTACCAACTGCCGCAGGCGGCTCGCGCCCTGGCTGCTGGACGGCCGCCAGCCGCCGACCTTACTGCTGCCGGAGCAGGAGGGCATTCGCGGCATTCGCTTTCCCGTCTGGCTGGATAACGCCGGTCAACGTGTCGCCCCCGACTGCCCGGCGGCGAAAGAGACCACCGTCGAGGTCTGGCCGCTGCCGCTGGAGCCGTGGCTGCCGCAGGCGGAAAGGCGGGGGGCACGGATCCCGACCGCGTCCCAGGTCTGTCCGCCGCTGAGTCAGGCTTTCCCGGCGCCGCTGATTCTCTCGGGGATTCGGGAAGGGGCGGTTATCAGGCGTCTGCCGGGTGAATCACAAGTGTCCTTACCCCTGATCGCCAGCGGCAGCGACGGCGTGCGCTGGTGGTTTCTCAATGGCGAACCACTGAACGGGCAGGGACGCGCATTTACGCTGCGGCTCGACAGGGCAGGGGAGTATCAACTGCTGGTTATGGATGAGGCGGGACAGGTGGCAACGGTGAACTTTTTGCTGCAATAGCCCGTTGGAATAAGAGAAAACACGATCCAGCGCCGATCTGTTGTTAATAATCGTCTTATTTTAAAAAAATGTTACATACATCCATAGGCAATGGCGGGAATGCTCATTATAATCCGCGCCATATTTCGCAGTTATGCAAAACAACAGAACAAATCACAGAGGTTATCATGGCTATTGAACGTACTTTTTCCATCATCAAACCAAACGCGGTGGCAAAAAACGTTATTGGCAGCATCTTTGCTCGCTTTGAAGCGGCAGGGTTCCAGATTGTCGGCACCAAAATGTTGCATCTGACCGTTGAGCAGGCGCGCGGTTTCTATGCTGAACACGACGGTCGTCCTTTCTTTGATGGCCTGGTTGAGTTCATGACCTCTGGCCCAATCGTGGTATCCGTTCTGGAAGGCGAAAACGCCGTTCAGCGTCACCGCGATCTGCTGGGTGCAACCAACCCGGCTAACGCCCTGGCGGGTACCCTGCGCGCTGACTATGCAGACAGCTTCACCGAGAACGGCACCCACGGTTCTGATTCCCTGGAATCTGCTGCCCGCGAAATCGCTTTCTTCTTCGCTGAAGGCGAAGTGTGTGCCCGTAAGCGCTAATCGCGCGGGTTTACACTTTATTTCGTAAATGCCACGTGCAGACGTGGCATCCCTGCGCCAGACTTTGTACAATGCAACGCCCCGGATGAGCCAACTGCTTTCCGGGGCGTTTCTTTTTAACCCTCCAGGGGCCATAACGTGTAACAACGAGGCCGGAATCTATTATGTCTGAATTAGTAAACACCTCCGAAGTCGTCATTCCTGTCGTTGCGAATAAAAACGGTAAAATCAACCTGCTGGATCTGAACCGTCAGCAGATGCGCGAGTTCTTCCTCGAAATGGGTGAGAAGCCGTTTCGTGCCGATCAGGTGATGAAATGGATGTATCACTATTGCAGCGATGACTTTGATGACATGACTGACATCAACAAAGTCCTGCGCAATAAGCTGAAAGAAGTGGCTGAAATTCGCGCCCCGGAAGTGGTGGAAGAGCAGCGTTCAAGCGACGGCACTATCAAATGGGCGATTGCCGTGGGCGATCAGCGCGTTGAAACCGTCTATATCCCGGAAGAAGACCGCGCCACGCTGTGCGTCTCCTCTCAGGTAGGTTGTGCGCTGGAGTGTAAATTCTGCTCGACGGCGCAGCAGGGCTTTAACCGTAACCTGCGTGTGTCGGAAATTATCGGCCAGGTCTGGCGCGCGGCGAAAATCGTCGGTGCAGCGAAAGTGACCGGCACCCGTCCGATCACCAACGTGGTAATGATGGGGATGGGCGAACCGCTGCTGAACCTGACGAACGTAGTACCGGCGATGGAAATCATGCTGGATGACTTCGGTTTTGGTCTCTCCAAACGCCGCGTGACCCTGTCCACCTCGGGCGTTGTCCCTGCGCTGGATAAGCTGGGCGACATGATTGACGTGGCGCTGGCGATCTCTCTGCATGCACCGAATGATGCGATCCGTGATGAAATCGTGCCAATCAACAAGAAGTACAATATCGAGACTTTCCTGAACTCGGTGCGGGGCTACATTTCGAAGTCCAACGCCAATCAGGGTCGCGTCACCATTGAGTACGTCATGCTGGATCATATTAATGACGGCACCGATCATGCGCATGAGCTGGCCGCACTGTTAAAAGATACGCCGTGTAAGATCAACCTGATCCCATGGAACCCGTTCCCGGGCGCGCCGTATGGCCGTAGCTCTAACAGCCGTATCGATCGCTTCTCCAAGGTGCTGATGGATTATGGATTTACCACCATCGTACGTAAAACCCGCGGCGACGACATTGATGCCGCCTGTGGTCAGCTGGCGGGCGAGGTTATCGACCGTACCAAGCGTACGTTGCGTAAGCGTATGCAGGGTGAGACGATCGACGTCAAGACCGTGTGATTTTTATGCGGCCGCGGGGCGTTATCCGCACCCTGGCCGCTGATTACACGAATAAAAAGTCAAAGCACTGTGCTATGAATAATAATTACGGTGCGTTTTTTATGACTTTAAGGCAGTATGTAGCGACGCAACAACAGTTTAGCCTCACTGATGAGCCGGTTCTGTCAAACGAAAAGCTGACAGTTTTGAGCTGCTTTACTAAGGTTAACTGACCAGAAGTTTCGCGGTGCAGGCGCATTGTGATTCACCGGCGCCTGGATCCTCAATTCTCACGTACCAGTAGTTGTAGCGAATGAATACTGAAGCCACTCACGACCAAAATGCAGCACTTTCCACTGGCGTTCGTCTTCGCAACGCCCGTGAACAACTCGGCCTGAGTCAGCAAACCGTTGCTGAACGCCTGTGCCTGAAGGTTTCCACGGTCCGCGATATTGAAGAGGATAAGGCTCCTGCCGATCTTGCTTCGACGTTCCTGCGTGGTTATATCCGCTCTTATGCGAAACTGGTGCATATTCCTGAAAATGAACTGCTGCCGATGATGGAAAAGCAGGCACCTGTCAGACCGGCGAAAGTTGCGCCGATGCAAAGTTTTTCGCTGGGCAAACGCCGTAAAAAACGTGATGGCTGGCTGATGAGCTTTACCTGGCTGGTACTGTTTGTCGTGATCGGCCTGACGGGCGCCTGGTGGTGGCAAAACCACAAAGCGCAGCAGGAAGAGATCACCACCATGGCCGATCAGTCCACCGCCGAGCTGAATGGCTCGGCGGGTGACGGCGCCCAGAGCATCCCCCTGAACACTGACACCGCCGCAACCGCCAGCGAACCGCAGGTACCTGCGAGCAATATGTCGGATGAGGCCACGGCGCAAAACAGCGCGCCTGTTGCCGGACAGACCGCGCAAGCGCCTGCCGACAACGCGGTTGTTTCGCCTTCTCAGGCTAACGTCGAGACCGCACCCGCGGTCACGGCGGATAACGCCGTTCAGCCACTGCCAGCCGATCCGGCTGGCGTGTCTGCTGCCCCTACAGACCCGAACGCGCTGGTGATGAACTTCTCTGCCGATTGCTGGCTTGAAGTGACCGACGCGACCGGTAAAAAACTGTTCAGCGGTCTGCAACGTAAAGATGGCAGTTTAAATCTGGCAGGCCAGGCGCCGTACAAGCTCAAAATTGGTGCTCCGTCAGCGGTGCAGATCCAGTTTCAGGGAAAACCTGTCGATCTGAGCCGTTTTATCAGAACTAACCAGGTTGCGCGTCTGACCCTCAATGCCGAACAATCAGCAGCACAGTAACAGTCAGGCAACGCGGGAGATTTTTCATGCATAACCAGGCTCCTATTCCACGTAGAAAATCGAAACGTATCTACGTCGGAAATGTGCCGATTGGCGATGGTGCTCCTATCGCCGTTCAGTCAATGACCAACACCCGTACCACTGACGTGGCGGCGACGGTCAATCAGATCAAAGCGTTAGAACGCGTTGGCGCAGATATCGTTCGCGTCTCCGTGCCGACAATGGATGCGGCAGAAGCGTTCAAACTCATCAAACAGCAGGTCTCTGTTCCGCTGGTTGCCGATATTCACTTCGACTACCGTATCGCGCTCAAAGTGGCGGAATACGGTGTAGATTGCCTGCGTATCAATCCCGGCAACATCGGTAGTGAAGAGCGTATCCGCGCAGTCGTCGATTGTGCCCGCGACAGAAATATTCCCATCCGTATCGGCGTGAACGCCGGTTCTCTGGAAAAAGATCTGCAGGAAAAGTACGGCGAGCCGACGCCGCAGGCGCTGCTGGAATCCGCCATGCGCCATGTGGATCATCTCGATCGCCTGAACTTCGATCAGTTCAAAGTCAGCGTCAAAGCCTCTGATGTCTTCCTGGCCGTCGAGTCCTATCGTCTGCTGGCGAAGCAGATCGATCAGCCCCTGCACCTGGGGATCACCGAAGCCGGTGGTGCCCGCAGCGGTGCGGTGAAATCGGCTATTGGCCTTGGTCTACTGCTCAACGAAGGCATTGGTGACACCCTGCGCGTTTCGCTGGCAGCCGATCCGGTCGAAGAGATCAAAGTCGGTTTTGATATTTTGAAGTCGCTGCGCATTCGTGCCCGCGGCATTAACTTCATCGCCTGTCCGACCTGTTCGCGCCAGGAGTTTGATGTTATTGGCACGGTCAATGCTCTCGAGCAGCGTCTGGAAGATATCATCACCCCGATGGATATCTCGATTATCGGTTGTGTGGTGAACGGTCCGGGTGAAGCGCTGGTCTCGACGCTGGGCGTCACCGGCGGCAACAAGAAAAGTGGTCTCTATGAAGATGGCGTCCGCAAAGATCGTCTGGATAATAACGACATGATCGATCAGCTTGAAGCCCGCATCCGCGCCAAAGCAGCGATGCTGGATGAAGCGAAGCGCATCAGCGTGCAACAACTGGAAAAATAACGTGATGGGAAGCGGTGTGCTTCCTGTGTATGATTGAACCCTTCGGTTAATGAACCCCAGGGTTCATTTTTGTCTATAGAAAGAGAACAAACGTGGCAAAGAACATTCAAGCCATTCGCGGCATGAACGATTACCTGCCTGGCGAGACCGCCATCTGGCAACGCATTGAAGGCACCCTCAAGCAGGTGCTCGGCAGCTACGGTTACAGTGAAATCCGTTTGCCGATTGTAGAGCAGACCCCGTTATTCAAACGCGCCATCGGTGAAGTCACCGACGTGGTTGAAAAAGAGATGTATACCTTTGAGGACCGCAACGGCGACAGCCTGACCCTGCGTCCGGAAGGTACGGCGGGCTGTGTACGCGCCGGCATCGAGCATGGTCTCCTGTACAATCAGGAGCAGCGCCTGTGGTATATCGGCCCAATGTTCCGCCACGAACGTCCGCAGAAAGGACGCTATCGTCAGTTTAACCAGCTGGGTGTGGAAGTGTTTGGTCTGCAAGGACCGGATATCGACGCCGAGCTGATTATGCTCACCGCCCGCTGGTGGCGTGCGCTGGGCATTTCAGAACACGTCACGCTGGAGCTGAACTCCATCGGTTCCCTGGATGCGCGCGCGAACTACCGTGATGCGCTGGTTGCGTTCCTGGAACAGCATCAGGACAAGCTGGACGAAGACTGCAAACGTCGCATGTACAGCAACCCGCTGCGCGTGCTGGATTCCAAAAACCCGGACGTGCAGGCACTGCTGAACGATGCGCCAGCGCTGGGCGATTATCTGGATGAAGAATCCCGTGAACACTTCGCCGGTCTGTGTAAGCAGCTGGAAGCCGCAGGTATTGCCTATACGGTGAACCAGCGCCTGGTACGTGGCCTGGACTACTACAACCGCACCGTGTTTGAGTGGGTCACCACCAGCCTCGGTTCGCAGGGTACGGTCTGTGCGGGTGGTCGTTACGACGGCCTGGTCGAACAGTTAGGCGGTCGTGCTGCACCGGCGGTTGGCTTTGCGATGGGTCTTGAACGACTTGTTTTGTTAGTTCAGGCAGTTAATCCGGAATTTAAAGCCGATCCTGTTGTCGATATATACCTGGTGGCCTCAGGCGCGGAAACGCAGTCTGCGGCAATGCAGCTTGCCGAACGCGTGCGCGATGCGCTGCCTGACGCTAAGCTGATGACCAACCATGGCGGCGGCAACTTTAAAAAACAGTTTGCGCGTGCCGATAAATGGGGCGCGCGTGTCGCACTGGTACTTGGCGAGTCAGAAGTGGCTAACGGCGAAGTAGTAGTGAAAGATCTGCGCTCTGGTGAGCAAACAACGGTAACGCAGGACGGCGTTGCGGCGCACTTGCGCACTCTACTGGGCTAAGGAGAAAGACTGCGTGGAAATGTACGAGAACGAAAACGACCAGGTCGACGCGATTAAACGCTTCTTTGCTGAAAACGGCAAAGCGCTGGCTGTCGGGGTGGTTTTAGGTATTGGCGCGCTGATGGGCTGGCGTTACTGGAACAGTCATCAGGTCGATTCGGCGCGCGGTTCCTCTTTACAGTATGAAAATACGGTGAGCGCCATTCGTGCCGATCAGCCGGAATCGCTGGCAGCGGCAGAGAAATTTGCGGCAGAAACCAAAAACACCTATGGTGCGCTGGCTTCGCTCGAAGTGGCTCAGCAGTTCGTGGATAAAAACGAGCTGGATAAAGCGGCAGCGCAGCTGCAGCAGGGGCTGGCCGCAACGAAAGACGCCAACCTCAAAGCGGTGATTAACCTGCGTCTCGCCCGTATTCAGGTTCAGCAGAAAAAGACTGATGAAGCCCTGAAAACGCTGGAGACCGTGAAAGGTGAAGGTTTTGCCTCGATTGTGGCCGACTTGCGCGGTGAAGCACTGCTCAGCAAGGGCGACAAACAAGGCGCGCGCAGCGCATGGGAAGCGGGCGTGAAAAGCAACGCCTCACCTGCGCTGAGCGAAATGATGCAGATGAAAATAAATAATTTGTCCGTCTGAGAGGGACCCAATGCAATTGCGTAAATTACTTCTGCCAGGACTGCTTTCCGTTACGTTATTGAGTGGCTGTTCACTGTTCAGTGGCGAAGAAGATATTGTCACCATGTCACCGCTGCCAACGGTTGAAAATCAGTTTGCACCGTCCACTGCCTGGAGCACTTCCGTCGGCAGTGGTATTGGTGATTTTTATTCCAACCTGCATCCGGCGTTTGCGGACAGCGTGGTCTACGCTGCTGACCGTAAAGGCACCGTTAAAGCGGTGAATGCGGATGACGGCAAAGAAGTGTGGTCGATTAACCTTGCTGAAAAAAGCGGCTGGATCTCCCGCTCGCCTGCACTGCTCTCCGGCGGTCTGGCTGTGGCTGGCGGCCATGTGTACGTGGGCAGCGAGAAGGCCCAGGTCTATGCCCTTAACACCAGCGATGGTTCCGTTGCGTGGCAAACCCGCGTGGCGGGCGAAGCCCTTTCACGTCCGGTTGTCAGCGACGGCATGGTGCTGATTCATACCGCCAACGGTCAGCTGCAGGCGTTGAATGAAGCTGACGGTGCGGTGAAGTGGACCGTTAACCTGGATATGCCTGCGCTCTCCCTGCGCGGCGAATCTGCCCCGGCTACCGCGTTTGGTGCGGCCGTTGTGGGTGGCGATAACGGTCGCGTCAGCGCCGTATTGATGCAGCAGGGGCAGCTGATTTGGCAGCAGCGTATCTCTCAGGCAACCGGTCCGACCGAAATCGACCGTCTGAGCGATGTGGATACCACGCCGGTCATTGCCAATGGCGTTGTGTATGCGCTGGCCTATAATGGCAACCTGACGGCGATGGATCTGCGTAGCGGCCAGGTCATGTGGAAACGCGAGCTGGGTTCAGTCAATGATTTCGTGGTTGAAGGTAACCGCATCTTCCTGGTTGACCAGAACGATCGCCTGCTGGCGCTCAGCACAGACGGTGGCGTGACGCTGTGGACGCAAAGCGATCTGCTGCACCGCCTGCTGACCGCACCGGTGCTGTATAACGGCAGCCTGGTGGTGGGTGATAGCGAAGGCTACATGCACTGGGTTGACCCGACCAACGGTCGCTTTGTCGCGCAGGAAAAAGTCGACAGCTCTGGGTTCCTGACCGAACCGGTAGTGGCTGACGGCAAACTGCTGATTCAGGCAAAAGACGGCACGCTGTACGCGATCACGCGTTAATCACAGCGGTTGTAGTATACTCAACGGCTCCTGTTGCTTCAGGGGCCGTTTTGATTTTTTAAAAAACGCCGCAAACGCGACGTGATATCGAATTTTATGAGGCTTTAATCATGGTACCTGTGGTCGCGCTTGTCGGGCGCCCGAACGTTGGAAAATCCACTCTGTTTAACCGTTTAACACGCACCCGAGATGCGCTGGTTGCGGATTTCCCGGGGCTCACGCGTGACCGTAAGTACGGTCGTGCAGAAGTGGAAGGTCGCGAGTTCATCTGTATCGATACCGGTGGTATCGACGGTACAGAAGATGGCGTCGAAACTCGCATGGCGGAACAATCCCTGCTGGCGATTGAAGAGGCAGACATTGTGCTGTTTATGGTTGATGCGCGCGCGGGCCTGATGCCTGCGGATACCGCCATCGCCAAGCACCTGCGCTCGCGTGAAAAAGCCACCTTCCTGGTCGCCAACAAAACTGACGGCATCGATGCCGATCAGGCGATGGCGGACTTCTGGTCGCTTGGTCTGGGTGATATCTACCCGATCGCCGCGTCTCACGGTCGTGGCGTCACCAGCCTGCTGGAAACCGCTCTCCTGCCGTTCGTGGACGAGATCAACCCGCCGGAAGAAATCGATGAAGATGCGGCCTATTGGGCGCAGTTCGAAGCCGATCAAGCCGGCGCTGAGGGCGTAGAAGAGCCTGAAGACGACTTCAATCCGCAGGATCTGCCGATAAAGCTGGCCATCGTTGGTCGTCCGAACGTCGGGAAGTCCACACTGACAAACCGTATCCTCGGTGAAGATCGCGTCGTCGTTTACGACATGCCGGGTACCACCCGCGACAGCATCTACATCCCGATGGAGCGTGACGAGCGTGAATATATTCTGATCGATACTGCCGGGGTGCGTAAGCGCGGCAAAATTACCGATGTGGTTGAAAAATTCTCGGTGATCAAAACCCTGCAGGCGATTGAAGACGCCAACGTGGTGATGCTGGTGATTGACGCCCGTGAAGGCATCTCTGACCAGGACCTCTCGCTGCTGGGCTTTATCCTCAACAGCGGACGCTCGCTGGTTATCGTCGTCAATAAGTGGGACGGCCTGAGTAATGAAGTGCGTGAGCAGGTCAAAGAGATGCTGGACTTCCGTCTGGGCTTCATCGACTTTGCCCGCGTGCACTTTATCTCTGCTCTACACGGCAGCGGCGTAGGTAACTTGTTTGAATCCGTACGCGAAGCCTACGACTGCTCCACCCGTCGTGTTGGTACCGCGATGCTGACCCGCATCATGACCATGGCGGCAGAGGATCATCAGCCACCGCTGGTGCGCGGTCGTCGCGTGAAGCTGAAATATGCCCACGCCGGGGGTTATAACCCGCCAATCGTGGTTATCCACGGTACCCAGGTGAAGGATCTGCCGGATTCTTACAAACGCTATCTGATGAACTACTTCCGTAAATCACTGGAAGTGATGGGTACGCCAATCCGCATCCAGTTCAAGGAAGGGGAAAACCCGTTTGCTGGCAAACGTAACACCCTTACGCCGAACCAAATGCGTAAGCGTAAGCGTTTGATTAAACACATTAAGAAAAGCAAGTAATCCTTGCTGATGCTGGAAAGCTCGCGCCTGTCGCGGGCTTTTTTTATGTCCGTAGCTGATAAATAATGTTGGCTACGACATTGAAACAAACGAGGTAGGCACATGCAGATTGGCTTTGTCGGGCTGGGCGCGGTGGTGGAAACGGCGTACTTACCCGCATTACAAAACACTTTCGGTCCTTCACTTTCCTGTGTTGGATTTGATATCCAGCCCGAGAGGACGCTGGCGGGCGTCACACGCTGTGCTTCGCTGGACGAGCTGCTTGCACAGCCCCTGGATACGCTGTTTATCACCACAGCATCGCTGCAGCACCTTGAGGTGCTTGAGCAGGCGGTTAACGCCTCTATTGCGCGCATTGTTGTGGAAAAACCGATTGTCGCCACGCTTTCACAGATTGCGACCCTGAAAAACCTGCTGGCAGCGCCCGACGTTGCAGGCCGCGTGCTGGCTCTCGATCACTGGATGGCACGCCTCGGCACGGTGCAGCTGGCGCTGATTGATTCTTTATCCGGGATCGTCAAAATCGAAGGGTTTCTTCAGGAGCCGAGCGGCTTCAACGCCGCGGGGGAGCCCATCGCACTGAACTTTGCCACCGGTGAGCCGGATACGCGGACGCTTCGCCATCCTGACGGTGTGATTCTGGATATCGGAACGCATGTGCTGGCAATGCTACGTGAAACGACGCGCTATCTGGGCGGTAACGACGAGATGAGCCTGCAGGTTATCACCGCCAAAGACCGGCTGGGGCAGGATATTGCCAAAGGTGACCTGATCACAGCAGAAGGCGAGGCGCACCTTCAGGGCCGGATTAGCGGCGTGCCGGTGGATATCTGGCTGAATAAATATGCGGGCCCGTCAGGCGGGCAAAAAGGACTCCGGCTGTACCTGCGCGATGGCAGGATCATCAGCCACGACAGACGCGGCACAGAAGATGTGCTGGAGCTGATTGAGGGCGAGGACATTCAACGCTGGCACATTCCCGGCACGATCTACGCCCACTGTCTGGCGGAACATATTCTGGGGGCGAAAAGTCTGTTTGAACGCGATCCAGAGGAGGTGCCGCGCACAACCCGGCGCAGGCTGGCAGAGGTCGAACTGTTGCTGAGCTTACAACAGCTGCTGCGTGGCCCGCACTGAGCGCATCGTGTAAAATCAACGTAGTAATGAATTTTCAGAGAAGGAGTCACCATGTCGATTACCTGTCCGGACTGCCAGGCACCGCTGACGCCGCAAAACGGCCTGGCCCACTGCGATACCTGCAATAAGGATATCCCCCTGGAGCCGCGCTGCCCGGAGTGCCACAAGCCACTCCAGGTGTTAAAAGCCTGCGGTGCGGTTGATTACTTTTGCCAGAATGGCCACGGATTGATTTCGAAAAAGCGCGTGGAATTTGTGCCGGTTTAAACCGGCTTTTTCTTGCGCGTTTTTTTGGCGGGGGTGACGCCTTTTACTTCGCTCTCGACCCAACCGTCGGCCAACCGGGTGGTGAGCCTATCCCCGGCTTTAACCTGTTTGGTCTGCTTTAACACGCTGCCGTCGGTAGCGGTAGTGACGCTGTAGCCGCGCGCCAGCGTGGAGAGTGGGCTGACGGCTTCCAGATGGGTGACCGCATTGCCAAAATGCTCGCGCGTGGCGCCCAGGCGCGCGCGCAGGTTATCGGCAAGACGATATTCCAGCTGTTGGATCCGCGTTTGCGCGCGATAAATACGTGGCTGCGGGTTGTGCTGATTCAGACGCTGGGTGGTGCGCTGCTGGCGCTGTCCCGCCCGTTTAAGCTGATTGTCGACCGCGAGGTTCATTCGCTGACGCAGACGTTCCAGCACCGTTTGCTGACGCGCCAGACGCAGCTGGGGATGTTGTTGCTGCAGGCGATGGTAAAGCTGGGTAAAACGCCGCGTGCGGTTGGCGAGAAAATAGTCCATCGCCATTTCCAGGCGCTGCTGGCCGTTCTGAATCTGGCGCAGCAGCTCCTGCTGGTTGCGGCTCACCACTTCGGCGGCGGCTGACGGCGTCGGCGCGCGCAGGTCAGCAACAAAATCGGCGATGGTGACGTCCGTTTCGTGCCCGACGGCGCTGACTACCGGAATAAGGCTGGCGAAAATCGCCCGCGCCACGCGCTCATCGTTAAAACTCCACAGATCTTCCAGCGAACCGCCGCCGCGCCCGACGATCAGGACATCACACTCCTTGCGTGCGTTAGCCAGCGCAATGGCGCGAACGATTTGCCCCGGCGCGTCATCGCCCTGAACCGCCGTCGGGTAGATGATGATCGGCAGGGAAGGGTCGCGGCGTTTCAGCACGTGCAGAATGTCATGCAGCGCGGCACCGGTTCTGGAGGTGATCACCCCAATGCAGCGGGCAGGGGAGGGAAGCGGTTTTTTGTACTTCTGATCGAACAGACCCTCTGCTGCCAGCGTTGCCTTTAGCTGCTCGTATTTCTGCTGCAGCAGGCCTTCGCCCGCGGGCTGCATGCTTTCGACAATGATCTGATAATCACCGCGCGGCTCGTACAGGGTAATATTGGCGCGTACCAGCACCTGCTGCCCGTGCTGAGGGCGGAACGTCACCCGACGATTGCTGTTGCGGAACATCGCGCAGCGTACCTGGGCGTTGTCATCCTTCAGCGTAAAATACCAGTGGCCGGACGATGGCTGCGTGAAATTGGAAATTTCACCGCTGATCCAAACCTGTCCCATTTCCTGCTCAAGCAGCAAACGAACCGTTTGATTAAGGCGGCTAACGGTAAAAATTGAGGGGGTCTGAGAGGATAACATGTGAGCGAGATCAAATTTTAAATCAGCAAGTTATTCAGTCGATAGTAACCCGCTGAGACACGATCGCAAGCATTTTTTATAAAAAAGTGTAGATGCAATCGGTTACGCTCTGTATAATGCCACGGCAATATTTAACCATCCAGGTCAGAGATATTGCCCATGCTACGTATCGCTAAAGAAGCACTGACGTTTGACGACGTCCTCCTTGTTCCCGCTCACTCCACCGTTCTGCCGAATACTGCCGACCTCAGCACGCAGTTGACTAAAACCATTCGTTTGAACATTCCTATGCTCTCCGCGGCAATGGACACCGTGACTGAAGCGCGTCTGGCTATCGCTCTGGCGCAGGAAGGCGGCATTGGCTTTATCCATAAAAACATGTCTATCGAGCGCCAGGCGGAAGAAGTTCGCCGCGTGAAGAAGCATGAATCTGGCATCGTTTCCGACCCACAATCCGTTCTGCCAACCACTACCCTGCAGGAAGTCAAAGCCCTGACCGAGCGTAATGGTTTTGCAGGCTACCCGGTTGTGACCGCGGACAACGAACTGGTAGGCATCATTACTGGCCGTGACGTACGTTTCGTTACCGACCTCAGCCAGCCGGTCAGCGTCTACATGACCCCGAAAGAGCGTCTGGTGACCGTCCGTGAAGGCGAATCCCGCGACGTTGTCTTTGCGAAGATGCACGAAAAGCGCGTTGAGAAAGCACTGGTTGTCGACAGCGGCTTCCACCTGCGCGGCATGATCACCGTAAAAGACTTCCAGAAAGCAGAACGTAAACCGAACGCCTGTAAAGACGAGCATGGCCGTCTGCGCGTCGGTGCGGCAGTTGGCGCGGGTGCGGGCAACGAAGAGCGCGTTGATGCGCTGGTTGCGGCAGGCGTTGACGTGCTGCTGATCGACTCCTCCCACGGCCACTCCGAAGGCGTGCTGCAGCGCATTCGTGAAACCCGTGCGAAATACCCGGATCTGCAAATCATCGGCGGCAACGTGGCGACGGGCTCAGGCGCTCGCGCGCTGGCTGAAGCTGGTTGCAGCGCGGTAAAAGTGGGGATCGGTCCTGGCTCTATCTGTACCACCCGTATCGTAACCGGCGTAGGCGTCCCGCAGATCACCGCAGTTTCCGACGCGGTTGAAGCGCTGGAAGGCACCGGTATTCCGGTTATCGCCGACGGCGGCATCCGTTTCTCAGGCGATATCGCTAAAGCGATCGCAGCCGGAGCAGCAGCGGTGATGGTCGGCTCCATGCTGGCCGGTACCGAAGAATCCCCGGGCGAGATCGAACTGTTCCAGGGCCGTTCTTACAAATCCTATCGCGGGATGGGCTCCCTGGGCGCGATGTCCAAAGGGTCGTCTGACCGTTACTTCCAGACCGATAACGCGGCTGACAAACTGGTGCCGGAAGGGATCGAAGGCCGTGTGGCGTATAAAGGCTACCTGAAAGAGATCATTCACCAGCAGATGGGCGGCCTCCGTTCCTGTATGGGTCTGACCGGCTGTGGTACCATCGACCTGCTGCGTACTAAAGCGGAATTTGTACGTATCAGCGGTGCGGGTATTCAGGAAAGTCACGTTCACGACGTGACCATCACCAAAGAGTCCCCGAACTACCGCATGGGCTCCTGATAATTTCCACGCCCGGATTTATGCCGGGCGATTTTGTTTCACTTGCCTCGGAATTAGCGTCAATGACGGAAAATATTCATAAACATCGCATTCTTATCCTCGATTTTGGTTCGCAGTACACTCAGCTGGTTGCACGTCGCGTGCGTGAACTTGGCGTTTACTGCGAGCTGTGGGCGTGGGATGTCACGGAAGCACAAATTCGCGAATTCAACCCAAGCGGCATTATTCTTTCCGGTGGCCCGGAAAGCACCACCGAGAACAACAGCCCGCGCGCGCCGCAGTATGTGTTCGAAGCCGGTGTTCCGGTATTCGGCGTTTGCTACGGCATGCAGACCATGGCGATGCAGCTGGGTGGCCACGTTGAAGCCTCTAATGAACGTGAGTTTGGCTATGCGCAGGTTGAAGTGCAGACCGACAGCGCCCTGATCCGCGGTATCGAAGATTCCCTGACCGCTGATGGCAAACCGCTGCTCGACGTGTGGATGAGCCACGGCGATAAAGTCACGGCGATCCCGTCCGACTTCGTGACCGTTGCCAGCACCGAGACCTGCCCGTTTGCCATTATGGCCAACGAAGAAAAACGCTTCTACGGCGTGCAGTTCCACCCGGAAGTGACCCACACCCGTCAGGGTATGCGCATGCTGGACCGCTTCGTGCGTGACATCTGCCAGTGTGAAGCCCTGTGGACTCCGGCAAAAATCATCGACGACGCCATCGAGCGTATTCGCCAGCAGGTGGGTGACGATAAAGTCATTCTCGGCCTGTCCGGCGGCGTTGACTCCTCCGTGACCGCAATGCTGCTGCACCGCGCCATCGGTAAAAACCTGACCTGCGTCTTCGTGGATAACGGCCTGCTGCGTCTGAACGAAGCTGAACAGGTTATGGACATGTTTGGCGACCACTTTGGCCTGAACATCGTTCACGTTGAAGGCGAAGAGCGTTTCCTGACTGCGCTGGCGGGCGAGAACGATCCGGAAGCGAAGCGTAAAATCATCGGCCGCGTGTTCGTGGAAGTGTTCGACGAGCAGGCGCTGCGTCTGGAAGACGTGAAGTGGCTGGCACAGGGCACCATCTACCCGGACGTGATCGAATCGGCGGCCTCTGCCACCGGTAAAGCGCACGTCATCAAATCTCACCACAACGTGGGCGGCCTGCCGAAAGAGATGAAGATGGGTCTGGTTGAGCCGCTGCGTGAGCTGTTCAAAGACGAAGTGCGTAAGATCGGTCTGGAACTGGGCCTGCCGTACGACATGCTGTACCGTCACCCGTTCCCGGGTCCAGGTCTGGGCGTGCGCGTGCTGGGCGAAGTGAAGAAAGAGTACTGCGACCTGCTGCGTCGTGCGGACGCGATCTTCATCGAAGAGCTGCATAAAGCCGACTTGTACAACAAAGTCAGCCAGGCGTTCACCGTGTTCCTGCCAGTCCGTTCCGTGGGCGTGATGGGCGATGGCCGTAAGTACGACTGGGTTGTCTCCCTGCGTGCCGTCGAGACCATCGACTTTATGACCGCACACTGGGCGCACCTGCCGTACGATTTCTTAGGCCGCGTGTCTAACCGCATCATCAATGAAGTTAATGGCATCTCGCGTGTTGTGTATGACATCAGCGGTAAGCCACCTGCGACGATTGAGTGGGAATAACCTCTCCTGATCGCTAAACAAAGCCCTCGGATCCCTCCGGGGGCTTTTTTGTTTGCCTCTGCCCGATAAACAGCGTTACCGCCAGCCCGGCAATCACCAACGTCAGGCCCCACGATACCCACATCGCGCCAGTCGTCCCTAACATCCTGTTCAGCCATGCATACGCCAGCGGGGAAGCCGCTGCCATTAACTGGGCGGGGATCAGCAGCACGCCGGTGCGCCTGGCGTACTCTTCAGGCGCAAAAAGCTGTAGCGGCAGGGTAGCTTTGACGATGGTCACCAGACCGTTAATCGCCCCATAGCCCAGCACAAAACCGGCTGCCGACCACAGGTAAAGCGAACTGCTCAGCCCGAGTAAAAAACAGACCGGCATAGCCAGGGCTGTTACGAGGGTCAGGCGCAGCGGGGTGAGTCCTGCGCCTGCTACTACCTCCAGAAAGCGTGCCCCCGTCTGCCCAATCCCCCATAGCATGCCGATGGCAACCGGCAGACCTGTGCTTGCGATAAATTCTGGCAGGTGCGTGGAGGTGCCGTTAGAAACAAACGTGATCAGCGCAATAAACGTTGCGTACAGCCAGCCGTTGCGTCGCGTCTTGTCATCGGCAGAGGAAGTCGGTTGGCGCTTACTCACTGCAGGAAGGGTCTGATTGGGCAGCGAGCGGGTAAGCGCCGCGCTCAGCAAACCGAACAGGGCATAGATCAGCAGCGTTTCTCGCCAGCTCATCAGCGTCAGCAACGCTTCGCCCAGCGGCCAGAACACCACCGAAGCCAGCCCGCCCGCCAGCGTCACGCGGGAAATCGTTCGCCGTGCCTGCTGCCCGTAGAGATTAACCAACGCGGCGAACAGCGCGTCATACAGCGACAGGCGCATGCCGACACCGGTCACCATCCAGGCGAGGTACCAGCCAACAAGCGAGTAGGAACAGGCCATCGCCACGCAGCTTACCGAAATCAGCAGCGTACCGATCATCACCGTGCGCTGCCCGCCGATAAGCGCCAGCAAGCGGGCGACACGCGGTGACAGGGAAGCCATCACCAGCATGGCGAGCGTCAGGCCTGAATAGATCGCCGGTGACGACCAGCCGGTGTCGGCCGTTATCGCCCGGGCCAATGTTCCCGGCATATAAAATGAAATCCCCCAGTTGATAAGCTGATTACAACCGAGGGTGAAGGGGATCGCGCGAGCCAGGACAGGGGATTTCATTATCTATCATTCCGTTAGAGAGTTGTCCTGAGCATAGCCCGCGCGGTATGGTGCTGGCAGGCCTGTACGTTTATGACTGCTATAAGAGAAACTTTGCGATGACGACGCTCAATCTGGGACATCTGGCGACCTTTCGACTGGTCGTTCAGCGGGGCAGTTTTTCTGCGGCTGCGGACGTGCTGGGCCTGTCGCAGCCGGCGGTCAGTTTGCAGATCCGTCAGCTGGAGCAGTTTCTCCAGGCGCGTTTAATTGAGCGTACCGGGCGGGGGATCAAAGCCACGGCGGCCGGGCTGGCGCTGGTGACGCATGGCGAGCGCATTGAGCAGGCGGTGGATGAAGCGATTCGTTCGGTGGCCGGGTTCAGTCATGAGGTGAGCGGCACCCTCGCGATCGGCATGGGGGCGACTGCCTGCATCCATCTTTTGCCGCCGCTATTGCAGCAGCTGCGTCAGGATCACCCTCTGTTGAGGGTAGGCGTTACGACAGGCAATACCCTTGATATTGTCCGTGCGATAGAGGAGAACCGCCTCGATCTGGGTCTGGTGACGTTACCCGCGGCGGGGCCTGCGCTGGCCATTACGCCGGTGCTGGATGAAGAGTTTGTGTTTATTGCCGCTGAGGATCAGCAGGCGCAGTTCGATGCGCTGACTGCCGAGAATCTGCACCAACAGCCCTTGATCGCATTCAGTGCCGGGAGCAGCACCCGGGTCATGATCGACAGTTGGTTCCAGGCCAGTGGCGTGCAGGCAGTGCCGATCATGCAATCAGGCAGTATCGAAGCCATCAAACGGATGGTATGCGTTGGGCTGGGCTACAGCATCATTCCCCGCATGGCCGTCAGCAGTGAGCAAGACCGTCAGGGATTGTGCGTGCGTTCGCTTACGCCGGTTTTACAGCGTCAACTGGCGATAGTGATGCGGCAGGATAAAATTCTGAGCAAAGGCATTAGCGAAGTGATTCGGCTATTACAAAACGTCTGATAATTGAAATCGTTACTCACTCACGCATTAATTAATTTTCGGCGAGGAAGGTTCAACGTAATCCACAGACAGGCCGGACTGTTGTGCCTGTTTTTTTTCCTGATGGTGATACCAGGCGCCGATAGAGGAATAGACAAAACGGCCAAGGAAAAAGAATAAACTGATTAGCAGTATGATACGCGTCATTCGAGTGTTAAACCGATGTCGTTTGCGCATACGTGTGGCCTGACTCACTGTGGATTTCCTGAAATACCCTGCGGGCGATGGGCTCATTAAGGCACACGGGCGCACAGGGGTCAATTATTCGTAATGTAAAATTCCGTCAACGAATAACATACTTAATGTTATGTATAATAATTAGATTATTTACGCCATTGATAATTAGCACAAAAATATGGTTAAAAAATGTGATTATCCTACTTCGTTATTAATATGTTTGATTTAAGTCAACTATTGCTTGCCGTTGCTAACTAAAATCTTTGCTCCACATTCGTGTAATCATTTTTTGTCTGCACGGCAACGTCGTCAGGTTGGATGCCTGTCTGAACTACCCCTGGATGAGTGGGTTAACTATGGCATCTATGACTATTTTTTCGTTCTACCAAAAACACAAAGATCGCTGGTGGGCGCTTCCGTTGATTTTGCCCGGTGCGCTGTTGCCGCTGGCGCACGCTGCCACAACCTACACGCAGATGCAGGGGAGTCTGGTAGTGCTGTATTACATGCCGCTGGCGTTGCTGCTGTCGCTGATGTTGTTCTACGGGATGGCGGCGGTCCCCGGCATCATTCTGGCGTTATTCCTGCACTATTATCCGACGATTGGCGGTTACGAAACGACGGTGGCAATCGGCCATTTCCTGATCCCGATAATTCTCAGCTGGGGGGGATACCGGATGTTTACCCCGCGGCGCAATATGATCTCCTATGGCGACGGGCAACTGATGGCGCAGCGGATGATCTGGCAGATGCTCTGCCCGGCGACCTTGTTTCTTCTGTTGTTCCAGTTTGCGGTGTATCTTGGCGTCTATGAAAAACGCTTTAACCTGGCGGGCATCAGCGAGCCTGGTATCCGCGCGTTAATCAATTACCAGGGGCTGCTGGTCGGGTGTCTGACCGGGGTGCCATTTTGCTATCTGCTGATCCGCATTATCCGTCACCCTCGCTATCTGCGCAGCCTGCTGTCGCAGACCCTCCTCCAGATAGACCGTAAGGTCACGCTGGTCGAAATGGGGATCTGGAGTCTGGTCACCGGTGCGCTGCTGGCTTTGCTGCTGTGGCCCATTAACGAGAACAGCACCATCTTTAGCACCAACTACACGCTGTCGCTCCTGATGCCGGTTATGCTCTGGGGGTCGATGCGTTTTGGCTACAGGCTGATGTCGCTTATCTGGACGCCGGTGCTGATTATCTCGATCCACTACTTCTATCGCTATATTCCCTGGACCCAGGGATATGACCTGCAGCTCACCATTACCACATCCAGCTATCTGGTCTTCACCTTTGTGGTGGTCTACATGGCCGTGCTGGCGACGCGTCAGCGGGCAATCACGACTCGCGCCAGCCGACTGGCGTTTCTCGACCCGATAGTGCATATGCCGAACCTGCGCGCCCTCAGCCGCGCGCTGGGCAAAAAGCCCTGGTCGGTGCTCTGTTTCTTGCGCATGCCGGAGCTGGAAGTGCTCGGGCGCAACTACGGCGTGCTGCTGCGTATTCAGTACAAGCAGAAGCTGGCGGCGTGGCTGGGTGAATATTTGCAGCCGGATGAGTGCGTTTACCAGCTTTCGGGGCACGATCTGGTGCTCAGGCTGAATACTGAAGCGCATCAGTCGCGAATGGATGAACTGGATCAGCACATTAAACGCTTCCGCTTTTACTGGGACGGGATGCCGCTTCAGCCTCAGGTGGGAGTCAGCTACTGCTACGTCACTTCCCCGGTGGTGCATCTTTATCTGCTGCTGGGTGAGCTAAGCACGATTGCGGATCTCTCTCTGTCGACCAATCATCCGGAAAACCTGCAGCAGCGGGGTGCCATCAATTTACAGCGCGGCCTGAAAGATAAAGTGGCGATGATGAACCGCCTGCAGCAAGCGCTGGAGAAAGACCAGTTTACCCTGATGGCTCAGCGGGTGCAGGGCGTGCGGGGCGATAACTATTATGAAGTGCTGATCCGCCTGCAAAATGACGACGGGGAACTGATATCGCCCGATACGTTTTTGCCGGTGGCGCAAGAGTTTGGCCTCTCGTCACGTATTGATCTCTGGGTATTGGAGACGACGCTGCAGTTTATGGCCGACAATCGGCAGAGCCTTCCGGCGCAGCGCTTTGCCATCAATCTGTCGCCTACATCCATCTGCCGGGCGCAGCTGCCGCTGGAGGTTAAACGCCTGTTGCAAAAGTATGCGGTTGAGTCCTGGCAGCTGGTATTTGAGATCACCGAGAGCAGCAGTTTTGGTAATGCCGGGCTGGCGACTCAGACGGTCAACCAGCTGCAGCAGATGGGGTGTCGGATCGCGATTGACGATTTTGGTACCGGCTACGCCAGCTACGCACGGTTAAAAAGCGTGGATGCCGATATCCTCAAGATCGACGGCAGCTTTATTCGTAACATCGTCAGTAACAGCCTGGATTACCAGATTGTCGCCTCGATTTGCCATCTGGCGAGGATGAAGAAGATGCAGGTAGTGGCGGAATATGTCGAAAGCGAAGAGATCCGAATCGCCGTACTGGGGCTGGGGATCGATTACCTGCAGGGCTATTTGATTGGTAAACCGGAACCGATGGAGACACTACTAAAAAATGAGGCGCTCACAAAGAGCGCCTGATGAGCAGATTATGCGGCCACTTCCGGGGAGCGCTCTTCTTCAATTTTTAAGCACCAGCCGGTGACGGCGCTCCAGAACTGCTGTTCGCGTTCCAGATCCAGCAGCACCAGCGCGTTCTGGCTGAACCAGTCGTGCGGGAAGCTCAGGGTCCAGTGGTTGTCATCCGTAGTCAGCGTCAGCGTCGGCGGCGTGGTTGTTGCCTGACGCTGGTTGTTCAGCAGCACCCCCAGACGCAGCAGCTGGATCAGCGGCATAAACTGTTTTTTCTTAAACAGCGTAAAGCGCGGCATGTCGTCCAGCTTGACGGCTTTACGATGGTAGCGCACCAGGGAGGCCATCATCGTTTGCTGTTCCTGGTTAAAACCCGGCAGGTCGCTGTTCTGCAGAATGTACGCCGAGTGGCGGTGCATTCCGCTGTGATTGATGTTCAGCCCGACTTCATGCAGCATCGCCGCCCATTTGAGTAATGCCGCCAGCTGCGGATGCGCCAGTTTCGGATTCTGGGCCTCCCACTGTTCGTAAATATGGGTGGTGGTTTCCAGCACGCGCTTCGCCTGCTCGCGGTCAATATTGTACTGGTTGGCCAGGCTCTGGGCGGTACGGCTGCGAATGTCCTGATGGCGGAAACGACCTTCCATCTCATACAGCACACCTTCGCGAAGGGCGCCGTCAGACAGGCGTAACTCGCGAATAGCCAGCGCATCAAACACGCCGCAGAGGATCGCCAGGCCCGGCACAAACACCGCCTTACGCTCTTCTGACAGTCCCGGCAGGCTGAGGGCATCGAAGCTTTTATGCTTGAGCACCTCCTCCAGCAGCATCGCCAGACGTTCCGGGGTAATAAAACCGTCTTTTTCGCCCATCTCGACCAGCACTTCATGCGCCGCCTTAATGGTGCCGGAGGCACCGAGCGCCACGTTCCAGCCCTGCAGACGATACTGCCAGGCAAGCGTTTCCAGCTTCTGCACCGCCGCCATGCGCGCACGCTGGAAGTTCTCCCGGGTGATCACGCCGCCAGGGAAGTAGATCTGGGCGAAGCTAACGCAACCCATCCGTCGGCTTTCGACCAGATGCGGTTCAAAGTTTTCACCAATCACCAGCTCGGTGGAGCCGCCGCCGATATCAATGACCAGCTTGCGGCCTTTTTCCGGCTGGGTATGTTCCACGCCCATAAAAATCAGACGCGCTTCTTCATTGCCTGAAATGATTTCGATAGGGTAGGGGATCACTTTTTCCGCGCGCTTCAAAAACTCTGTCGCGTTCGATGCCTGGCGAAGCGTATGGGTACCGACAATGCAGACGCTCGACGGGGTAAACCCCTGCAGACGTTCGGCAAACAGCGACAGGCAGCTCAGCCCGCGCTCCATCGCCTCTTCGCTGAGCATGTTGTCAGCGCCCAGGCCATCGGCCAGGTGCACGCGCTGCTTCAGACGACCGATGATCTGCATTGCGCCATCCACTTCACGGGCAATGACCATGTGGAAGCTGTTAGAACCAAGGTCGACCGCGGCGAACTCCTGCGGTCGTGGGGTCTTATCGTTTATCGGCATAGGTTAATCGGGTTGCTCGAGTGATTTGATATAGTCGTAAATCGCCAGCTGTGCCCGCACTTTACGGCGATTGCCGCGCGGCACATAGCGGTTACTCAGTTCTTTATCGACATAGCGTGCTTTCACGGTGTCGCTTAACAGTAAATCAATAATATCAAGAACTTGTTGTTTTAGGCGCGGATCGAGTAGCGGAGCCGCCACTTCAATGCGGTAGTCGATATTGCGCGTCATCCAGTCGGCAGAAGAGAGGTACACCCGCTTATCGCCACCGTTCTCAAAAATATAGATCCGATCGTGCTCAAGATAACGGTCAACGATGCTGATGACGCGAATATTTTCACTGATACCCTCCAGATCGGGGATCAACGAACACATGCCGCGGATCAGCAGATTCACCATCACCCCGGAGCTGGAGGCCGCATACAGGCGATCGACCAGCCCTTTATCCACCAGGTTGTTGATCTTCAGCGTAATCCCGGCAGGTCGGCCGTTCTGCGCATTGGCGATCTCTTTATCGATCATGTCGTACAGCAGCCGGCGCGAGTTCTGCGGGGAGACCAGCAGATAGTCGAAGCTGACCGGGCGATACGGGTTCTCAATAAAGTTAAATACCCGGCGCACCTCGTTGGTGATCCGCGCATCGGCGGTGAGCAGCGAGTAGTCGGTATAAATACGCGCAGTTTTTTCGTTAAAGTTACCGGTGCCGATGTGGGCGTAGCGCACCACATCCTCGCCCTCTTTACGGGAGATGAGGAACAGCTTGGCGTGGATTTTCAGCCCTGGTGCCGAGAAGATAACATGCACGCCTGCTTCGGTCAGACGGCGAGCCCAGTGGATGTTTGCCGCTTCATCGAAGCGTGCCTGCAGCTCAACCACCACGGTCACTTTCTTACCGTTATGCGCGGCATGGATCATCGCGTCAATAATGCGTGAATCTTTCGCCACGCGGTAAATATTGATTTTGATCGCCAGCACGTTGGGATCGAACGATGCCTGACGCATCAGTTCCAGTACGTGCTCGAAGGTGTGGTACGGATAGTAGAGCAGGACATCGCGCTCGCGAATTGCGTCAAAGCCGTTGCGGAACTTGTCGAACCAGATATGACGCAGGCGCGGCAGCGGTTTATTCACCAGGTTGGCTTTGCCCACATTCGGGAAGCCAATAAAATCTTTAAAGTTGTGATAACGCCCGCCCGGCACGATGGAGTCGTAGCGGGAGATAGTCAGCTTTTCACGCAGCATCTCGACCATCGCATCCGGCATATCGCGCTGATAGACAAAACGTACTGGCTCTGCAGTCAGGCGCTGCTTCAGGCTCGACGACATCAGCTCCATCAGGCTGGCTTCCATCTCGTGCACCAGGTCGTACTCGGCGTCACGGGTCATCTTCATGGAGTACGCATTCAGCGCATCGTAATCGAAGAAGCCCTGGAAGATATCGTCCAGACAGTAGCGCAGAATGTTATCCAGCAGGATCATCGGCTTGCGGCGACGTGGCGTTTCTGGCGGCAGATTGACGAAGCGCGGCACTTTATCTGACGGGATCTCCAGCAGGGCGTAGCGAATGCTGTCGCCGCGGATAATCTCAACCGCCAGATAGGTGTAGTCATCCTTCAGGAACTGCACCAGGTCGGTTTCGCGGTTAATCAGAATGGGGGTGATGTGCTGGCGCAGATAGTGTTTGAAGTAGTGGCGCAGCCAGCTCTGTTGGTTGACGGAGAGTTGACGCTCATTAATCAGGAAGATTTGATTACGCGCCATCTCCAGCAGCAGTTCGTTATACAGGCCGTCGAATTCCTGATCGGCTTTCAGCACGCGGGACTGGATCTTGCCCAGCAAATGGCGTGAATTCGAGTTTAAACCCTGCTCTTCGCTAATGATGATGCGCCGTTTCAGTTCCGCGAAGCGAACTTTATAGAACTCATCCAGGTTATTGGAGTAGATACCCAAAAAACGCATGCGCTCAATCAGCGGGTTGCTTTTGTCAGCCGCTTCCTGAAGTACACGCTCGTTGAATGCTAACCAGCTTAGCTCTTTCTCGATGTATAACTTTTCCTGACCCATTACTACTCACACTCCAGTTCAATCACAGGACGTGGTAAATCCGTCTCGCCCTTATTATGGCGAGCATTTCCACAATATGTCCAACTGTGTCAGAAAAGTATGACAGTTAAATTATTTTATGAGGGATATTAATCAGTTGGAATGAGGTAAGGGATTGCCCGGCGCTGCCGGGCAAAAGACTACTCTTCGGACGCGTGGCCTTGCGGGGGGAGCGGGGCACCATCCAGCCAGGCGGCACCATCGCGCATCAAGAGACGTCCTTCGACAAACCAGCCGACCACCAGCGGGTAGATGGCATGCTCCTGGGTTTGCACCCGGGCGGTGACGTCCTCTTCGCTGTCGCCTTCAAAGACCGGCACCTTCGCCTGCAGGATCACCGGGCCGCCGTCCAGTTCGTCAGTGACAAAATGAACGGAAGTACCGTGCTCTTCATCGCCGTTTTCCAGCACCTGACGATGGGTATGCAAGCCGGGATATTTTGGCAACAGGGAAGGGTGGATATTTAACAGACGCCCGGCATAGTGCGCGACAAACGCCGGGCTGAGGATCCGCATATAACCGGCCAACACCACCACGTCGGGTGCGTAGGCGTCGATCTCTTGCACCAGTTCGCGGTCAAAGGCTTCGCGACTGGAAAACTGAGAGGCTTCGAGCGCATGCGCGGCAATACCGGCGTCGCGGGCGCGTACAAGGCCGAATGCATCGGCCTTGTTACTGAATACTGCACGAATGGTGCCGCTGATTTTCTTTTGTTCGCAGGCATCGATGATGGCCTGCAAATTACTTCCGTTACCGGAAATGAGCACCACGATATTTTTCATGCAATGACCACACGCTCTTCGGAATCAGATGCTTTGATTTTACCGATTTTCCACGCGTTTTCACCTTTCGCACTCAGCAGCGCGAGGGCGCTCTCAACTTCGCTTTCAGGCAGGGCGATAATCATCCCGACGCCGCAGTTGAAGGTGCGGTACATCTCGTGATCGCTGACGTTACCGGCATCCTGCAGCCAGTTAAACACCGCTGGCCACTGCCAGGAGGATTCGTCAATCACGGCCTGGGTGTTATCCGGTAGGACGCGCGGAATGTTTTCCCAGAAACCGCCGCCGGTCAGGTGGGCGATAGCGTGAACGTCCACGTTAGCGATCAGATCCAGCACTGATTTCACATAGATACGGGTAGGTTCGAGCAGGTGATCGGCAAGCGGTTTGCCTTCCAGATCGGTAGTCAGAGGGTCGCAGCCGCTCACTTCAACAATTTTGCGCACCAGTGAATAGCCGTTGGAGTGCGGGCCGCTGGAGCCCAGGGCGATCAGCACGTCGCCGTCGGTCACTTTGCTGCCGTCGATGATTTCGGATTTTTCGACAACGCCAACGCAGAAGCCCGCAACGTCGTAATCTTCGCCGTGGTACATCCCCGGCATTTCAGCGGTTTCACCGCCCACCAGCGCACAACCGGACTGCAGGCAGCCTTCGGCGATGCCGGTGATCACGCTGGCAGCGGTATCCACATCCAGTTTGCCGGTCGCATAGTAGTCGAGGAAGAACAGCGGCTCAGCACCCTGAACCACCAGGTCGTTAACGCACATGGCGACCAGGTCAACGCCGATGGTGTCGTGGCGTTTCAGATCCATAGCCAGACGCAGTTTGGTACCCACGCCGTCGGTGCCCGAGACCAGAACCGGTTCGCGATATTTTTGCGGCAGCGCGCACAGTGCGCCGAATCCTCCCAGACCTCCCATGACTTCCGGGCGGCGGGTCTTTTTCACCACACCTTTGATACGGTCGACCAGCGCATTACCTGCGTCAATATCAACACCGGCATCTTTGTAGCTGAGAGAAGTTTTGTTGGTCACGGCTCGAGTCCCCACGCGATTGCATTGCGATAGTAAGAAAAATCGGCGCAATTCTAACAGTCCAGGCAAACGTTTGCGAGCCCATTCTGCAACAGAAAATCACGCCGCTGAAAATGGAGATAAAATCGCAGGCTGCGGCACAAACTTGAACCCGTTCACGAAAATGAAACCGGGTACATTCTTATTCTTGCAACCCTCGCAACGAATGAACATCATTCCACTGAAACCGGTTTCTGTGCTCTTTTTTGCCGATAATTAACGCTGAATGAGGGATATCGCATGTCAGGATTTAAAGAAGGTTTTCTGTGGGGCGGCGCGGTAGCGGCGCATCAACTTGAAGGCGGCTGGCAGGAGGGTGGGAAGGGCGCGAGCGTAGCGGACGTCATGACCGCTGGCGCACATGGCGTCCCCCGCGAAATAACGGACGGCGTGCTGCCGGGCAAGAACTACCCCAATCACGACGCCATCGATTTCTATCACCGCTACAAAGAAGACCTTCAGCTGTTCGCCGAACTGGGCTTCAAATGTTTTCGTACCTCGATTGCCTGGACGCGCATTTTCCCCAACGGCGATGAACAGCAGCCCAACGAAGCCGGCCTGCAGTTTTACGACGATCTGTTCGACGAGTGCCATAAGCACGGCATTGAGCCGGTGATTACCCTGTCGCACTTTGAGATGCCTTATCACCTGGTCAGCGAATACGGTGGCTGGCGCAACCGTAAGCTCATCGACTTCTTTGTGCGCTTTGCCAGCGTGGTGTTTGAACGCTACCAGCACAAAGTGAAGTACTGGATGACCTTCAATGAGATCAATAACCAGGCTAACTTCCACGAAGATTTCGCGCCGTTCACCAACTCCGGGCTGAAGTATCAGCCGGGCGAAGATCGCGAGCCGGTGATGTTCCAGGCGGCGCATTACGAGCTGGTCGCCAGCGCGCTGGCGGTGAAAGCCGGGCGTGAGATTAACCCGTCGCTGCAGATTGGCTGCATGATTGCTATGTGCCCGATCTATCCCCTGAGCTGCGCGCCGAACGACATCATGATGGCGATGAACGCCATGCACCGCCGCTACTGGTTCACAGACGTGCACGTGCGCGGGGCGTATCCGCAGCATCTGCTCAACTACTTTGCCCGTCGCGGCTTTGAGCTGGATATTACCGAAGAGGATCGCGCGGCGCTGAAGCAGGGCTGTGTGGATTACATCGGCTTCAGCTATTACATGTCGTTTGCCACCAAAGCTACGGAAGACAACCCGCAGTTGGATTATGACGAAAGCAAAAGCCTGGTCTCTAACCCGTACGTGCAGAAATCCGACTGGGGCTGGCAGATTGACCCGGTGGGCCTGCGCTACTCCCTGAACTGGTTCTGGGATCACTATCAGCTGCCGCTGTTTATTGTCGAGAACGGTTTTGGCGCTATCGACGTGCAGGAGAGCGATGGCAGTGTTGACGACCAGTACCGCATTGATTATCTCGCCGCACACATCAGCGAGATGAAAAAAGCGGTGGAAGAGGACGGTGTCGATCTGATGGGATACACCCCGTGGGGCTGTATCGACCTCGTTTCTGCCGGCACCGGCGAAATGAAAAAGCGCTACGGCTTTATTTATGTCGATAAAGACAACGAAGGTAACGGCACCCTGAACCGCAGCAGGAAAAAGTCGTTTGCCTGGTATCAGAAGGTGATTGCCAGCAACGGCGAAAATCTTTAATGCCCCACCCGGCAAAAAATCACACCTAAACCGGAGACCCCCTCCGGTTTTTTGTGTCTGTTTTATAATCTCTATCGGCCTGTAATCACTTTGCTTGATCGACGTCAAGCAAGATGGGTATGGCGCATACCGAAAAAAGCGGTATAATCCGGCGATTTTTTTTGTGGCTGCCACCCGAAGGAGAAAGAGAATGAAGATTGTGGAAGTGAAACACCCACTCGTTAAACACAAGCTGGGCCTGATGCGTGAGCATGACATCAGCACTAAGCGCTTTCGCGAACTGGCCTCTGAAGTTGGCAGCTTACTGACTTATGAAGCGACGTCCGACCTGGAAACCGAAACGGTCACCATCGAAGGCTGGAACGGCCCGGTGCAGGTTGAGCAGATCAAAGGTAAAAAAATTACCGTTGTGCCAATCCTGCGTGCAGGCCTGGGCATGATGGAAGGCGTGCTGGAGCACGTGCCAAGCGCGCGTATCAGCGTAGTCGGTATCTACCGTAACGAAGAGACGCTGGAGCCGGTTCCGTATTTCCAGAAGCTGGTGTCCAACATCGACGAGCGTATGGCGCTGGTCGTTGACCCGATGCTCGCCACCGGTGGTTCAATGATCGCCACCATCGACCTGCTGAAAAATGCAGGCTGCACCAGCATCAAGGTGCTGGTACTGGTCGCGGCACCGGAAGGCCTTGCCGCGCTGGAGAAAGCGCATCCGGACGTTGAAGTCTATACCGCGTCTGTCGATCAGGGGCTGAACGAGCACGGGTACATCATCCCGGGCCTCGGCGATGCCGGTGATAAGATTTTTGGTACCAAATAATTGAATAACAAAAAAGAAGCCGACTTTGATAGTCGGCTTTTTTTTGAATAAAAAACCAACCGCCAGAAACACACAACACTTGAGGAAGACACTATGACGCGCCGTGCTATCGGGGTGAGTGAAAGACCGCCGCTTTTACAGACAATCCCGCTTAGTTTGCAGCACCTGTTCGCTATGTTTGGCGCAACCGTGCTGGTGCCAATCCTGTTCCACATCAACCCGGCCACCGTACTGCTGTTTAACGGTGTCGGCACGCTGCTTTATCTCTTTATCTGTAAAGGCAAAATCCCGGCCTATCTGGGCTCCAGCTTTGCGTTTATCTCTCCGGTTCTGCTGCTGCTGCCGTTAGGCTACGAGGTGGCGCTGGGTGGGTTTATCATGTGCGGCGTGCTGTTCTGCATCGTGGCGTTTATCGTCAAGAAAGCGGGTACCGGCTGGCTGGATGTCATCTTCCCGCCTGCGGCAATGGGCGCAATCGTTGCCGTTATTGGTCTTGAGCTGGCAGGGGTTGCGGCGAGCATGGCGGGTCTGCTGCCAGCCGATGGCCAGGCACCGGATTCCAAAACCATCATCATCTCGCTGGTAACGCTGGGTGTGACCGTCTTTGGCTCAGTGCTGTTCCGCGGCTTTATGGCGATTATCCCGATCCTGATTGGCGTGCTGGCGGGCTATGCGCTCTCCTTTGCCATGGGCGTAGTCGATACCGCGCCAATCGCCCAGGCACACTGGTTTGCGCTGCCGACCTTCTATACCCCGCGCTTTGAGTGGTTTGCGATCTTCACTATTCTGCCTGCGGCGCTGGTGGTGATTGCCGAGCACGTCGGGCACCTGGTGGTGACGGCGAATATCGTTAAGCGCGATCTGATCCGCGACCCGGGCTTGCACCGTTCGATGTTTGCCAACGGCTTCTCGACCATTATCTCCGGCTTCTTCGGCTCCACGCCGAACACCACCTACGGCGAGAACATCGGCGTTATGGCGATCACCCGCGTGTACAGCACCTGGGTGATCGGCGGGGCGGCAATCATCGCCATTCTGCTCTCATGCGTCGGCAAGCTCGCGGCGGCCATTCAGATCATCCCGGTTCCGGTGATGGGCGGTGTGTCTCTGCTGCTTTACGGAGTGATTGGTGCATCCGGTATCCGCGTGCTGATCGAATCCAAAGTGGATTACAGCAAAGCGCAGAACCTGATCCTCACCTCGGTGATCCTGATTATCGGCGTCAGCGGCGCGAAGGTGCACATTGGTGCCGCAGAGCTGAAAGGCATGGCGCTGGCGACCATCGTCGGTATCAGCCTGAGCCTGATCTTCAAGCTGATCTCCGTTCTGCGCCCGGAAGAGACGGTGCTGGACGCGGAAGAGAGCGAAAAAGTTTCGCATTGATCATCAGACCGGGCGGTCGATCCGCCCGGTTCTCTCCCCGCGTGTTCCGTGCTAAACTCTGTGCCGATTCCGAGTAAGATCTGGTTGAGGTATTTCTGAACGCACCGGCACAGCTCTCTTTGCCACTTTATCTTCCCGACGACGAGACTTTCGCGAGTTTCTGGCCGGGTGATAACCCCTCTTTACTGGCTGCACTGCAAAACGTGTTGCGCCAGGATCACAGCGGTTACATCTATATCTGGTCGCGCGAAGGCGCGGGACGCAGCCATTTGCTGCACGCAGCCTGTGCTGAGCTCTCCGCACGTGGCGATGCTGTGGGCTATGTGCCGCTGGATAAACGCACCTGGTTTGTGCCGGAAGTGCTCGATGGCATGGAACAGCTCTCGCTGGTCTGCATCGACAATATCGAATGCGTGGCGGGTGACGAACTGTGGGAAATGGCGATTTTTGATCTCTACAATCGCATTCTGGAATCGGGCAAAACCCGGCTGCTGATCACCGGCGATCGTCCACCGCGTCAGCTCAATCTGGGCCTTGCGGATCTGGCTTCGCGTCTCGACTGGGGGCAAATCTACAAACTACAGCCGCTCTCCGATGAAGATAAACTGCAGGCATTGCAGCTGCGGGCGCGACTGCGCGGGTTTGAACTGCCGGAGGACGTGGGGCGTTTCCTGTTAAAACGTCTGGATCGTGAGATGCGCACGCTGTTTGTGACCCTCGATCAGCTGGATCGGGCTTCTATTACCGCCCAGCGGAAATTAACCATCCCCTTCGTTAAAGAAATCCTGAGTCTGTAGCCCGGCAAGCACGCGTCGCCGGGCCACTTCATGCTTAATTCACAATCTCAAGCACCTGTTCAGGCGGGCGACCTATGCGCGCTTTGCCGTTAGCCACCACAATCGGGCGCTCAATCAGCTTAGGATTGTTGACCATCGCCTGAATCAGTTCATCTTCGCTGAGATGGCTGTCATCCAGACCCAGCGAGGTATACAGGTCATCTTTCTGGCGCATTAACTCTCTGGCACTGACCATCCCCAACTGGCTGAGCAGCGTGCGCAGGGTCTGCGCATCCGGTGGTGTATCCAGATAAAGCACCACCTGCGGGTCAATGCCGTTGGATTTCAGCAGACTCAGGGTATCGCGGCTCTTGGAGCAGCGCGGGTTATGGTAGATCGTGACCTCAGACATCTCTTCTCCTGGTTACATCTTTTCGTACGGGCGATAGCGTACCTGCAGCTGGCGCAGCTGATCGATGCGGGCATCGTAGCGTGCCTGCTGCAGACTACCGAGTTTAACCTGTGAACTGGCGCTGCTCAGCAATGAAATAGCCTGGTCCAGGCGTCCGGCGAGGGCATAGCCTTCGGCGCGAGCGGCCAGCTCCTGATCGCGATGGCCCAGCGCGGCTTCAGCCTGGGCCAGCAGATCCCAGCCGTTAGGATCATCTTTATTGCTAAAGGTATAGCGGTTAAGGATCGTGGTCGCGTCCTGCGGCTGTCCGCCCTGTAAGTAAGCATTCGCCAGGTTGAGCTGCAATACCGGGTTGGTGCGCAGTTCACGGGCACCTTTCAGACGGTTAATCGCATCCTGAGCCTTTTTCTGCCCCAGATCGATATCGGTCGCCAGGTCGAGATACCAGGCATTGCCCGGCTCGGCCGTCAGCAGCGGCTGCAGCTGTTTGCGCGCTTCAGGGTAGTTGCTGGTTTCCATCGCCTGCAGCGCCCGGCCATACTGCGCCGCGCGCTGTTCACGCACGTTGCCTTTGCCCAGTGCGTCCAGCAGATCGTTGGTCAGCTGGTTACGCCCGGAATTGTACATCCCGAGGGTTCTGACCTTCGCCATGTAGAAATCTTCTGAGGACTGCACCACCACCGGACGCATCTGGTTGGCACGGTTGCGGGCGTCAGAGAGACGACTTTCAGGCAACGGGTGAGTGAGCAAAATTTCCGGCGGACGTGAGGAATAGCGCGCCTGATCGAGTAATTTCTCGAGGAAGCCCGGCATCGCCTGGGGATCGAACCCGGAGCGTTGCAGGACCTGAATCCCGATGCGGTCGGCTTCCTGTTCGTTTTGCTGGGTGAAGCTGATCATCCCCTGACGGGTACCGGCCAGCGTGCCGGTCAGCGCGGCCATCCCCGCCTGCGGGCTGGCCATCGCCAGCAGAATCGAACCCAGCGCGCCTACCCAGGTGAGCGGTGCATTGCGCTTCTGGTCTTCCATTGCGCGCGCCAGATGGCGTTGGGTGACGTGAGATATTTCGTGCGCCATTACCGACGCCAACTGACTTTCGTTATCGGAATAGCGGAATAACGCTGAATGCAGCACCACGTTGCCACCGAAGAAGGCGAAGGCGTTGATTTCATCGTTATTGATTAAAAAGAAGTGAAACGGGGTTTTCACCGAGTCTGCATGCGAGACCAGTCGCATCCCCAGCGAATTGATGTACTGTACCAGCAGCGGGTCGTTAATCAGCGGCGCACTGCCGCGCAGCTGGCGCACATAAAAGTCGCCCATCTGCATCTCCTGACCAATGGAGAGCGTGCTTCCTGCCGAGGTGCCCATATCGGGCAATGATTCGGCAGAGTCAGCGAAAGCAGGCATCATCTGGCCTGCGGTCAGCGCAGCGATAAGCGTCGCAACCAGCGTTTTTTTCAACTGCCTGAACATAACCTCTGTCCTGTCTTTTGGGTGTGCTATTTTGACCAATGAACCTGTATATCGTTCACCGCTTGCTGCTCTGGGAGTGTAGCCGGGTCAGGACGATAAGAACATCCCCCTTTTCAGGCTTTTGCGTTTTGTGACAGCACGATAAAAAGCGAAGTCTTTTCAGTGACACTTCGATACAATTCACACTTTTCACCCCGCCATCATAATCAGGAAAGGGTTGTATGCTCGAGTTATTAATGCAGTGGTACCGCCGACGCTTTAGCGATCCGGAGGCCATTGCTTTGCTGGTTATCCTTGTCGCCGGATTTGGCATTCTTTTCTTCTTCAGCGGACTGCTGGCACCGCTGCTGGTCGCCATTGTGCTTGCCTATTTGCTGGAGTGGCCCACGGTTCGCCTGCAAAACATCGGCTGTTCCCGCCGCTGGGCCAGCGTTATCGTGCTGGTCTTTTTCGCCGGTATTCTGCTGTTAATGTCGTTTGTGGTGATGCCGATCGCCTGGCAGCAGGGGATCAACCTGATCCGTGATATGCCGGGGATGCTCAGCAAACTCTCTGATTTTGCCGCCACGTTGCCGCGTCGTTATCCGGCGTTGATGGATGCGGGCATTATTGATGCGATGGCGGAAAACGTGCGTACCCGCATCATGACGATGGGGGATACGGTGGTAAAATTCTCCCTCGCGTCGCTGGTCGGCCTGCTGACTCTGGCCGTTTATCTGGTACTGGTCCCGCTGATGGTCTTCTTCCTGGTGAAGGACAAAGAGCAGATGCTGAACGCGGTGCGTCGCGTACTGCCGCGCAACCGCGGGCTGGCGGGGCAGGTCTGGCAGGAGATGAACCAGCAGATCACTAACTACATTCGCGGAAAAGTGACGGAAATGATCGTCGTCGGTGTCGCTACCTGGATTGGTTTCTTTGTCTTCGGTCTGAACTATTCCCTGCTGCTGGCGGTGCTGGTCGGATTCTCAGTGCTGATCCCCTACATCGGGGCATTTGTGGTTACCATTCCGGTTATCGGCGTGGCGCTGTTCCAGTTTGGGCTGGGCCCGGAGTTCTGGAGCTGTTTCGTCGTCTATCTGATTATCCAGGGGCTGGATGGCAACCTGCTGGTGCCGGTGCTGTTCTCCGAAGCGGTGAACCTGCATCCGATCGTCATTATTCTGTCAGTGGTGATTTTTGGCGGGCTGTGGGGATTCTGGGGGGTGTTTTTTGCCATCCCGCTGGCCACGCTTATCAAAGCGGTGGTGCACGCCTGGCCGGATGTGCCTGCTGTTGAAGAGTAATCGTTGCCGGGTAAGCGGTAGCGCTACCCGGCAACATAAATGACTCAGGCGTTCGCTTTCACCCAGTTCAACACCACGTCGTGGTGGTTGCTGGTTTTGAAGTCATCAAACACATGTTCAACTTTACCGTCAGCACCGATCAGGAAGCTGATGCGATGAATGCCGTCGTAGGTTTTACCCATAAAGGACTTCTCACCCCAGACGCCAAATTCTGCGCAGACCTGATGGTCTTCATCGGAGAGCAGCGTAAAGTTCAGCAGCTCTTTTTCAGCAAAGCGGGACAGTTTTTCTGGCTTATCGGTGCTGATACCCAACACTTCAATACCTGCTGTTTTCAAATCGTCCATGTTATCGCGTAGACCGCACGCTTGTACGGTACAGCCTGGCGTCATGGCTTTCGGGTAGAAATAGACCAGAACACGCTGTCCCTGGAAGTCGGTTAAATTTACTTGCTCGCCGTCTTGATCGGGCAGGCTAAATTTCGGTGCGATGTCACCGGCTTTCAGTGGATTCATTACTTAACTCCATCTTGTTCATGCGGGGAATAATTAACGACGTTTATACTGCCTTGCGCATGTAATTCTGTACAGAGGGCTTTGAACGCTTGCTCAATATTTGACGCATCCTGCGACGCCGGGCTGTGGGCGGTGATCTGGATAAACAGCTTCGGTATGGCATCGCCATCGCCGGGCTGCGTGCGGGAAGCCAGCTCGGCAACGTTCATTTGATGACTGTCGAACAGCGCCGTAAAGCGCTCAATCAAATGCGGGGAGTCGGCCACTTCAACCTGCACCCACACCGTCGCGGGCATCGCCGGACGCGGGCGAGCATTGGTGCGCTTCATCACGATCAGCAGATCCAGCTCTGCCCCTTTTAACGGCAGGGTCGATTCAATTAAGGTGATGGCATTCCATGACCCGGATAGCAGCATAATGAAGGTGAATTCTTCCCCCAGCATCGCCAGTCGGCTGTCTTCAATATTACAGCCGCAGCTACTCACATGACGGGTGATGGTGTTCACAATACCCGGCCTGTCGGCACCCAGCGCAGTGATAACCAGGTAATGTTGTGATGAGGTTGTCAAACCTGTTCTTCCTTTGCGTGGTTAAGTGTTCTAAGGAAAGCATAAAAAAAACCGGCATACAATAACCTGGAGGCCTCACGTCGCTTGCTTTTATTACAGCACCAAACGTACCATTGAGACTCTTGCACGCACAGAGGATGGCCCATGTTCACGGGAAGTATTGTTGCGCTTGTTACACCGATGGATGAGAAAGGTAATGTCTGCCGGTCAAGCCTGAAGAAACTGATTGATTATCATGTCGCCAGCGGAACCTCGGCGATTGTTTCGGTAGGGACTACCGGTGAATCTGCTACGCTGAGCCACGAAGAGCATGGCGAAGTGGTAATGATGACCCTTGAGCTGGCTGACGGACGTATTCCGGTCATTGCTGGTACGGGCGCCAACGCCACCGCTGAAGCCATCAGCCTGACCCAGCGTTTTAACGACAGCGGCGTGGTCGGTTGCCTGACGGTAACGCCGTACTACAACCGCCCGACGCAGGAAGGTCTGTTCCAGCATTTCAAAGCCATCGCTGAACATACTGACTTGCCGCAAATTCTGTATAATGTGCCGTCGCGTACGGGTTGCGATATGCTGCCAGAAACGGTAGGCCGCCTCGCGAAAGTTAAAAATATTATCGGTATTAAAGAGGCGACCGGGAACTTAAGTCGTGTTCATCAGATCAAAGAGCTGGTTTCAGATGACTTTGTTCTGCTGAGTGGTGATGATGCGACATCGCTGGACTTTATGCAGCTCGGCGGCCACGGCGTAATTTCCGTGACCACCAACGTTGCAGCCCGCGATATGGCCGAAATGTGTAAACTGGCCGCGGCCGGTCATTTCAACGAAGCACGTGTGATTAACCAGCGTCTGATGCCGCTGCACAACAAATTATTTGTCGAGCCCAATCCGATCCCAGTGAAATGGGCATGTAAGGAATTGGGACTTGTAGCGACCGACACGCTGCGCCTGCCGATGACCCCGATTACCGACCACGGTCGTGAAACGGTCACTGGTGCGCTGAAGCATGCCGGTTTGCTGTAAAGTTTAGGGAGATTTGATGGCTTACTCAGTACAGAAATCGCGCCTGGTGAAGGTTGCGGGTGTTTCGCTTGTGATGCTGCTCGCGGCCTGTAGCTCAGATTCGCGCTACAAGCGCCAGGTGAGCGGTGACGAATCCTATCTGGATGCTGCGCCGCTTGCTGAAATTCACGCACCTGCTGGCATGATCCTGCCGGTTCAGAATGGCGACTATAACATTCCTGTCACCAACGGCAGTGGCGCGGTAGGTAAGGCGCTTGATATTCGTCCGCCAGCTCAGCCTCTGGCGCTGGTGAGCGGGGCGCGTACTCAGTTCACGGGCGATACCGCGACGCTGCAGGTCGAGAGTGCGCGTAATGCAACGCTGTGGCCGCAGGTGGTCAGCGTGATTCAGTCGAAAAACTACGCGATTGATAAACGTGACGACGCCAGCCAGACGCTGACGACAGACTGGGTTGAATGGAGCCGTCTGGATGAAGACCAACAGTACCGTGGCCGTTATCAAGTCTCTGTTAAACCTCAGGGTTATCAGCAGGCGGTGGTGGTTAAGCTGCTGAATCTGGAGCAGGCGGGCAAGCCAGTGGCGGATGCCGCTTCCATGCAGCGCTACAGCACCGAGATGCTTAACGTTATCGCAGCGGGCCTCGACAAAACCGCGACCGATGCCGCCAATGCGGCGCAGAGCCGTAATGGCGCGACCTTCGACGTGCAGAGCGCGGCCGACGATACCGGTCTGCCAATGCTGGTGGTGCGCGGTCCGTTCCAACAAGTCTGGCAGCGTCTGCCAGCTACCCTTGAGCGCGTTGGCATGAAAGTGACCGACAGTACCCGCTCAACCGGCAGCATGGCCGTGACCTACAAACCGTTGTCCGACAGCGGCTGGGAAGCGTTGGGTGCTCGCGATCCGGGCCTGTCCTCTGGCGACTACAAACTTCAGGTCGGCGATCTGGACAACCGTAGCAGCCTGCAGTTTATCGACCCGAAAGGTCACACGCTGACCCAGTCGCAGAACGATGCGCTGGTAGCTGCCTTCCAGGCTGCATTCAGCAAATAAAAAAAGGGGCTGGTTAATCCAGCCCTTTTTATTTTCGTGCTACGCAAACGTGTGCGTGGCATAATGTGCCGGGTTTTGTACACAAATCATCACACCAGGAGTAATGAAGATGCAGAAGCAAGCTGAGTTGTATCGTGGCAAAGCGAAAACCGTATACAGCACGGAAAATCCCGATCTGTTGGTGCTCGAGTTCCGCAATGATACGTCAGCAGGAGATGGCGCGCGCATTGAACAGTTCGACCGTAAGGGGATGGTGAACAATAAGTTCAACCACTTCATTATGAGCAAGCTGGAAGAAGCGGGTATTCCGACGCAGATGGAAGCGTTGCTGTCCGATACGGAATGTCTGGTGAAAAAGCTGGAGATGGTTCCGGTGGAATGTGTCGTCCGTAACCGCGCCGCAGGCTCCCTGGTGAAACGTCTGGGTATCGAAGAAGGTATCGAGCTTAATCCGCCGCTGTTTGACCTGTTCCTGAAAAACGACGCCATGCACGATCCGATGGTCAACGAATCTTACTGCGAAACCTTTGGCTGGGTCAGCAAAGAGAACCTGGCGCGCATGCAGGAACTGACCTTTCAAGCCAACGACGTGCTGAAAAAGCTGTTTGATGACGCCGGTCTGATTCTGGTCGATTTCAAACTGGAATTCGGTCTGTTCAACGGCGAAGTGGTGCTGGGCGATGAATTCTCCCCGGACGGCAGCCGCCTGTGGGACAAAGAGACGCTGGATAAGATGGACAAAGACCGCTTCCGTCAGAGCCTGGGTGGCCTGATTGAAGCCTATGAAGCCGTTGCCCACCGTCTGGGCGTCAAGCTTGATTAATTCCTAATTCCGCGCTTTGTGCCAGAGAACACCCCTGTTTCTCTGGCATCTCATCCTTGTTTCCTGTGGTAATCTTTCCCTGAACCGCCTACGATCATACTCATTATCAAAATAATATTTGAGGTGGTTATGCGTTGGCAAGGGCGTCGTGAAAGCGACAATGTAGAAGACAGACGCAGTGGCGGCGGTCCATCAATGGGCGGCGGCCCCGGCTTTCGTCTGCCGGGGGGAAAGGGCGGTATTATCTTACTGCTGGTGGTAGTGGTCGCGGGCTATTACGGCGTCGACCTGAGCGGACTGCTAACCGGACAGCCGATGCAGCAGCAACAGCAGCAGACCCAGCGCTCTATCAGCCCGAACGAAGACGAAGCCGCCAAATTTACCTCCGTGGTGCTCGCCACCACCGAAGATACCTGGGGACAGCTGTTTGACAAAATGGGCCGTACCTACCAGCAGCCGAAGCTGGTGATGTACCGCGGTGCAACCCGTACCGGCTGCGGCACCGGACAATCGGTGATGGGGCCGTTTTATTGTCCTGCCGACACCACCGTCTATATCGATCTCTCCTTCTACGATGACATGAAACGCAAACTGGGCGCCGATGGCGACTTTGCCCAGGGTTACGTCATTGCCCACGAAGTCGGGCACCACGTGCAAAAGCTGCTCGGTATTGAGCCAAAAGTTCGCCAGCTTCAGCAGAATGCCAGCGAGGCCGAAGTGAACGCGCTGTCGGTACGCATGGAGCTGCAGGCAGACTGCTTTGCCGGAGTCTGGGGCCACAGCATGCAGCAGCAGGGCGTGCTGGAAGCGGGCGATCTGGAAGAAGCCCTTAACGCCGCCCACGCCATTGGCGATGACCGTCTGCAACAGCAAAGCCAGGGACGTGTAGTGCCGGACAGCTTCACTCACGGCACCTCGGAACAGCGCTATCAGTGGTTCAAACGCGGTTTTGACGGTGGCGATCCGGCCCAGTGCAATACTTTCGGTAAGGCTCTGTAATCAGCAATGTCAGGGATGAGATTATCGGGTTTACCTGAACAACTGGCTCGTGAGGGGCATCGGCGGCTGTTGGTGCTGAGCGGGGATGAGGTCTGGACCCAACAGCAGGCGCTGGCCCTGCGCGATGGCCATCCCGGCGACTGGCTGTGGGTGGGCGATGACGCCCCCGTGGCTGATGCCTGTTCGCCCCAGGCGCTGCATCAGCTGCTGGGCCGCGAGTTTCTGCATGCCATCTTCGATGCCCGCCGTGGTTTTGACGTCTCGGCGTTCGCCGCTGCAGGCGGTACGCTGCGGGCCGGTAGCCTGCTGGTGTTGCTGGTTCCTGACTTTGCCCGCTGGGCTGACCAGCCCGACCGCGATTCACTGCGCTGGAGCGACAGTCCACAACCCATCGTCACCCCACATTTTATTCATCACTTCTGCCGCCACATCGCCCGCGATCCGCAGGTGCTGCTGTGCCAGCAGGGGCAACCATTTACTTTATTGTCCACCCCAGCAGCGCCCGACTGGCACCCCGCCAGCGGCGAGCCGCAGAGTGAGCAGGCCGCGATCCTCGACAACCTGACCCAGATGCCCGAGGGCGTGGCTGCGGTGACCGCCCCGCGCGGGCGCGGCAAATCGGCCCTGGCGGGTATGCTGCTGCAGCGCATCCCGGGCAACGCCCTTGTGACGGCACCCGCCCGCGCCGCGACCGAGGTTATTGCCCGCTTTGCCGGCGAGCGCTATCACTTTATGGCACCCGACGCGCTGTTGGCCTCGACTCAGGTGGCTGACTGGCTGATCGTTGATGAAGCCGCCGCCATTCCCGGCCCGCTGCTGGCGCAGCTGGTGGCGCGCTTCCCTCGCGTGCTGCTGACTACCACGGTGCAGGGCTATGAAGGGACCGGCAGAGGCTTTTTACTGAAATTCTGTGCCCGCTTTGCCGGGCTACGCTACTTCACCCTCTGTGCGCCGGTGCGCTGGGCGGCGGGATGCCCGCTGGAGCGCATCATCGCCGAGGTGCTGCTGTTCGATGACGAGCCCGACGACACCACACCTCAGGGGCCTGTTCAGTTTACGCCGCTGGAGCAGGAGGCCTGGCGCCAGGCACCCGCGTATCCGGCAGCGGTCTATAAGCTGCTGTGTGCGGCCCACTATCGAACCTCGCCGCTCGATCTGCGGCGGATGATGGACGCGCCGGGGCAGCATTTCGTCGCTGCCCGTGCCGGTGAGACGGTCTGCGGTGCGCTGTGGCTGGTGGAGGAGGGCGGGTTAAGCCCGGCCCTTAGTCAGGCGGTATGGGCAGGCTATCGTCGTCCGCGCGGCAATCTGGTGGCGCAGTCGCTGGCCGCGCACGGGGGGTCGCCCCAGGCGGCCGCGCTCACCGCCCGACGGGTGACCCGCGTGGCGGTGCATCCTGCCCGCCAGCGCGAAGGGATTGGCCTGGCGTTGGTCGCCAGCGCCAGCCAGTTGGCGCAGACGGACTACCTTTCCGTCAGCTTCGGCTATACCGACGAACTGTGGCGCTTCTGGCAGCGCTGTGGTTTTGTGCTGGTGCGGATCGGCAGCCACCGGGAGGCCAGCAGCGGGTGCTACACGGCGATGGCGATGCTGCCGCTCAGCGAAGCGGGACGAGCGCTTTGCCAGCGTGAGCATCAGCGGCTCTGTCGCGATGCATCCATTATTGCGCACTGGAACGGTGAAAAGATCCCGGTAGTGGCAGGTGGGGAGTCTACCCTTAATGATGATGACTGGCTGGAGCTGGCCGGGTTTGCCTTTGCGCACCGTCCGTTCTCCGCTGCGGTCGCCAGCCTGACGCGACTGCTTCTGGCTACCTCTCTGCCGCTAGCGGGGCTGCGCGGCAAAATCGAATCGGGGCTGGACGATGCGGCTCTGAGTCGTGTCCTGAAGCTGAGCGGACGTAAAGCGTTGCTGGCCCATTTGCGCAGTGAAACGGGCGCAGCGCTGGCGCAGCATGACGATGAACGGGCCCGGCAGCTGCAATCTACGATTTTGCAATGGCAATTTTTTCAATGACTTCATCAGTAAACCGGCATGTTCATTCTGTTTGTCAGGCGTAGAATTCAGCCTATCAATTAAGGAGATCGCCATGAAACATGACCATTTTATTGTCCAGAGCCCCGCACAACCGGCCAAACAGCTGCTGTTGCTGTTTCATGGCGTCGGCGATAACCCGGTCAACATGGGACAGATCGGCAGCTGGTTTGCGCCGCAGTTCCCGGATGCGTTGGTCGTGAGCATCGGCGGCGTAGAGCCATGCGGGCCAACGGGCCGCCAGTGGTTTTCAGTGCAGGGCGTAACGGAAGAGAACCGTCAGGGGCGCGTGGATGCAATCATGCCGGTGTTTATCGATACAGTACGTTACTGGCAGCAGCAAAGCGGCGTAGCAGCAAATGCTACCGCGCTGATCGGTTTTTCGCAGGGTGCAATCATGGCGCTGGAGAGCGTGAAGGCCGAGCCGGAGCTGGTGTCGCGCGTAATTGCGTTTAATGGCCGCTACGCGACCTTACCTGAACGCGCCACGACTGCGACCACCATCCATCTGATTCACGGCGGTGAAGACCGGGTGATTGAGCTGTCCCATGCGGTGGCCGCTCAGGAAGCGCTTATCCGCGCGGGTGGCGATGTGACGCTGGATATTGTTGATGAGCTGGGGCATGCCATTGACGATCGCAGTATTCAGTTCGCACTGGATCACCTGCATTTTACCGTGCCGAAGCACTACTTCGATGAAGCGCTCAGCGGCAGCAAGCCAAAGGACGACGATATTATCGAGTTTTTGTAGGGAATGACCCTCTCCCCGGTAGGGGAGAGGGGTAACGTCTTACTTCTTCTGGTCTTTCTTCGGCCAGTCGTCTTCATCGTCCCATTTATCGTTAAAGTCACGATGCGGGGGAAGTTCGGGTTTGTTGGCGAGGAATTTCTTGTGATCAACGCGCTTGAGATCCTTGATCACGTTCAGCAGTACGCCTACCAGAAAAACCAGCACCAGAATCCACCAGTATTTAGCCAGCCAGTCCATTCGCTTATCCTTCTTCAGGGCAATCGTCAGGCGACGAGTTGCTCCATAATACGTTGATACATACGGGCCAGCAGTTGCAAATCAGCTGCATTCACGCATTCATTGATTTTATGAATCGTGGCATTAACCGGCCCAAGTTCCACCACCTGCGCACCCATGCGCGCAATAAAGCGCCCGTCGGATGTGCCGCCCGTGGTCAGCAGTTGCGGTTTAATTTCATTATAGTGCGCGATAGCGTTAACCACCGCATCAACCAGCTTACCGCGTCCGGTGAGGAACGGCTGACCGGATAACCACCAGTCAACGCTGTAGCGCAGCTGATGCTTCTCCAGCAGCGCCGCCACGCGAGCTTTAATCATCTCGTCGGTCAGTTCGGTGCTGAAGCGGAAGTTAAACTGCACAAACAGATCGCCGGGGATCACGTTGTTGCTGCCGGTACCCGCCTGCATGTTGGCAATCTGCATGCTGGTTGGCGGGAAGTATTCATTGCCCTTGTCCCACTCGATCCCGACCAGCTCGTTGAGCATCGGGGCCGCGCGGTGAACCGGGTTATCGGCAAGGTGCGGATAAGCCACGTGACCCTGCACGCCGTGAATGGTCAGGTTACAGGTGATAGAGCCGCGACGGCCATTTTTCACTACGTCACCCACCACTTCGGTGCTCGACGGTTCACCGACAAGGCAGTAGTCGAGGCGTTCGTTACGCGCCATCAGCGTTTCGACCACTTTCACCGTACCGTTTTTGGCGCTGGCCTCTTCATCGGAGGTTATCAAAAACGCCAGACGGCCTCTGTGATTCGGGTGTTGCTCAACAAAACGTTCTGCGGCAACTACCATCGCTGCCAGCGAACCTTTCATGTCCGCCGCGCCGCGACCAAACAACATACCGTCGCGGATCGTCGGTTCGAAAGGGGGATTGATCCAGCGGTCGGCATCACCTGCCGGCACCACATCAGTATGTCCGGCAAACGCCAGCGTTTCGCCCTGACCGCGCCATGCCCAGAAGTTTTGCGTATCGCCAAAATCCATGGGTTCGACGGTGAAACCAATCGCCCGCAGGCGTTCGATCATCAGAGCCTGACAACCCGCATCGTCCGGGCTCAGGGAGGGGCGGCGAATAAGCTGCTGAGTCAGCTCAATGACCGGGCATGACATAGACTACACCTCAATAAAATAGGTTTGGTATTGGGATTCTTTGAAACCCAGCAGCATAGGCTTACCGGGCGCCCAGAGCAATGGGCGTTTGATGATTGCCGGCATTTCAATCATCAAGGCAGCGGCGCTGTCGGCAGTAGTGATGCTGCTGCGCACGGTTTCATCCAGCTTGCGCCAGGTGGTGCCGCGGGTATTCAGCAATGCTTCCCAGCCCAGCTCGGCGATGAATTGTTGTATTAGTTCCGCATCAAGGCCGTCAACGCGATAGTCGTGAAAACGGTAATCAACGTGGTTATCCTCAAGCCAGCGACGGGCTTTTTTTATGGTGTCGCAGTTTTTGATGCCGTAGAGGGTGATCATGGTGAATCCTTTTGTCTTAAATAGCGATGAATTGCTCAGTGTTTTCGATGATGCAGGGAGGGAAAAATATAACACATTTGTTTTATAACATTATTTAATATTCATGATTAATGCAGAAATCACCCCTGTTATGAATATTCTCTCATCGTAAACGCATAGCTGCTCAGAAACAAAATACCCTGTAAAACAGTTGATAATTAAAGTGTTCATCCTAAATAGTGGTTGTTTCAAAATATTGCAGTGCGTCACATAAAATTTATGAGCTTAGACGCATAGTTAGTACAAGCCAGTCGTACCAAGGGAGGTAGGCGACCACCACTGATTAAAACCTCTTCACAATGATGATATATTCTCGTAGAATGCCGATAATAATAAGAGAGGTAGTTATGATTGAACGTGAACTGGGGAACTGGAAAGATTTTATCGAAGTCATGCTTCGTAAATGACATTCTTGAAGAATTGCAAGAGCACTTAATTAGCAAAATAACGATAGTGTGTAAATAAACACACAAAAAAGGCGCCTGGTTGGGGCGCCTTTTTTATTTGCTGAAGATTATTGTGGCCGCTCTTTTAGCGGAAAACGACGGCGCACCAGCACAAAGAACAGCGGGACAAAGTAAATGGCGAGAATGGTCGCTGAAATCATCCCGCCTATCACACCGGTCCCGACCGCGTGCTGGCTGCTGGAACCCGCGCCGGAGCTGGTGGCCATCGGCAGTACGCCGAAGACAAACGCCAGCGAGGTCATCAGGATCGGGCGCAGGCGTTGACGACAGGCTTCAAGCGTTGCCGACAGCAAGTCCTGACCCTGTTCATTCCGCTCGTTGGCAAATTCCACGATCAGAATAGCGTTCTTCGCCGACAGACCAATAACCGTCAACAACCCTACCTGGAAGTAGACATCATTTTCCAGGCCACGCATCCAGGTGGCGAGCAGGGCACCGATCACCCCCAGCGGTACCACCAGCATTACCGAGAACGGCACCGACCAGCTTTCATACAGCGCGGCCAGGCACAGGAACACCACCAGCAGCGACAGGGCATACAGCGCCGGGGCCTGCGCCCCGGAAAGACGTTCCTGATAGGACATCGCGGTCCACTCCAGGCCAAACCCGGCCGGAAGCTGCTGCACCAGATTTTCCATCACGTCCATCGCGGTTCCGGTACTGACCCCTGGTGCAGCCTCCCCGACGATCTCTACCGCCGCATAGCCGTTGTATCGCTCCATGCGTGGTGAACCCGTCTCCCAGCGCGAGGTAGCAAAGGCCGAGAAGGGCACCATGCCGCCATCGTTGTTGCGCACGTACCATAAGTTGATATCGTCCGGCAGCATGCGGTATTTGGCATCGGCCTGCACGTAGACCTTCTTCACGCGCCCTCTGTCCATAAAATCATTCACATAGCTTGAGCCCCAGGCGGTCTGCAGCGTGTCGTTGATATCGTCAATCGATACCCCCAGCGCCTGCGCCTTACGCTGGTCGATATCGACCTGCAGCTGCGGGCTATCGTCCAGACCGTTGTGGCGCACGCGGGTCAGGGAGGGCTCTTCACCCGCCAGCTCCAGCAGCCGGTCGCGCGCGGCCATCAGTGCAATGTGTCCGGCTCCTGCGTGATCCTGCAGCTCCATATCAAACCCTGCCGAGCTGCCGAGCCCGCTAATCGCCGGGGGACTGCTGGCAAAGACGCGCGCCTCTTTGATGTGGCTAAAGGCTTTGGTGGCGCGCTCGATAATGGCAAATGAGCTGCCGGTGTCCGGGTCACGTTGATCCCAGTCTTTCAGGCGCACAAACATGCGCGCGACGTTCTGGCCGTTGCCGCCAGGACCCGATCCCACGGTGGCGAACACCGACAGGACGGTATCTTTCTCTTTGGTGGAGAAGTACGACTCAACCTGCTCGACCACTTTCAGGGTCTGCTGTTGCGTAGAACCGCTCGGCAGCTGTACGGAGGTGATAAACATTCCCCGGTCCTCCAGCGGCAGGAACGAGGTCGGCAGTCGCAGGAACAGGAAGATCATCCCACCGAGCAGCAGTACGTAAATAAATATCCAGCGCAGGCTGCGCTGCAGAATGCGGCCCACGCCCGCTTCGTAACGCGCGGCGCTGCGGTTAAACATGCGGTTGAACCAGCCGAAGAAGCCTTTCTGACCGTGCTGCTCGCCTTTGTGCAGCGGTTTGAGCAGGGTGGAGCACAGGGCAGGGGTGAGGATCATCGCCACCAGCACCGACAGCACCATTGCCGAAACAATGGTGATGGAGAACTGGCGGTAAATGGCGCCCGTCGTCCCGCCAAAGAAGGCCATCGGCACAAACACTGCGGACAGCACCATCGCGATACCGACCAGCGCCCCCTGGATCTGCCCCATCGACTTGCGCGTGGCCTCGCGCGGTGAGAGCCCCTCTTCGCTCATGATGCGTTCGACGTTCTCCACCACCACGATGGCGTCATCCACCAGCAGGCCGATCGCCAGCACCATCGCAAACATGGTGAGGGTATTGATGCTGTAGCCAAAGGCGTATAGCACCGTGAAAGTGCCGAGCAGCACCACCGGGACGGCAATGGTCGGGATCAGGGTGGCGCGGAAGTTTTGCAGGAACAGGTACATCACGAGGAACACCAGCGCGATGGCCTCAAGCAGGGTTTTGACTACATCCTCGATGGAGGCTTTCACGAAAGAGGTGGTTTCGTAGGCGACTTTATATTCCAGCCCGTGCGGGAAATAGTGCGACAGCTCGTCGAGACGGTTGATGACCTGCTCCGCCGTTGCCATCTCATTGGCACCGGAGGCCAGCTTGACCCCCAGCCCGGAGGCCTGCTTGCCGTTAAAGCGGCTCAGGTAATCGTATTTTTCTGCCCCCATTTCCACCGTGGCAACATCGCCAAGGCGCACTTCCGACCCGTCCTGGTTAACGCGCAGGGTGATGTCGCGAAACTGTTGCGGCGTTTGCAGCAGCGACTGGGAGTTAATGGTGGCATTCAGCGCCTGCTTATCGACGGACGGCGTCCCGCCCAACTGGCCAACGGCTATCTGCGCATTTTGCGATTCGATGGCGTCGGTCACGTCTTTCGCCGTCATCTGGAAACTGTTCAGTTTCGCCGGATCGAGCCAGATGCGCATCGAATACTGCGAGCCGTAGGCGTCAATATCCCCCACGCCGTTAATGCGGCTCAGCGGATCCTGAATATTACTGGCCACGTAGTCGGCGATATCCTGCTTATCCATCGAGCCGTCGGTGGAGACAAAGGCGATGGTCAGGATGTTGGTATCACCGGTTTTACGCACCGTCACGCCCTGGTTTTGCACCGCCTGCGGCAGCTTGCGCATCGCGGACTGAAGCTGGTTTTGCACCTGCTGCACCGCTTCATCCGGATCGGCACCCGCGGTAAAGCTCAGGGTGACCGTTGCCTGGCCGGTGGCGCTGCTCTGGGACGACATATACATCAGGTTATCGAGGCCGGTCATGTTCTGCTCAATGACCTGGGTGACGGTGTTCTCCAGCGTTTGTGCGGAGGCGCCAGGATAGTTGGCCGTGATGCGCACATTAGGCGGGGCCAGCTCCGGGTACTGTTCAACGGGGAGTGAAAGAATAGCCAGTGTACCCGTCAGGCATAACAAAATTGCCAGCACCCAGGCAAAAATGGGGCGATCGATGAAAAAATTCGCCATTAAAATGAGACCTCGTTTTGCTGCGCATCGCGATGATAGATTGCCGCCTCACTCTAGCGGCAACGTGGGTGTCAAACGTGGAGAAATAAAGGAGATAATGTAAATTATCATGCGTCTTTACTGTTATTTACCGGCGAGTGGAAGCTGACATTCACCTGGGTGCCACCGTCCGGTGGCTGCGAGAAGTGCAATGTGCCTCCGAGCCGCCCGGCGCGCTCGCGCATAATGTTCAGGCCGTAGTGGCCTGGCGGCTCGCTGGCATCACCGATGCCAATCCCGTTATCGCGGATATACACAGTATGGACGCCTTCCGGGGCGGTGGCGCAACTGACGGTGATCTCGCTGGCCTGCGCATGTTTAATGGCGTTCAGCACCGCCTCACGCACAATCTGCAGTAAATGCACCTGCTTGTGCGCATCCAGCGCCAGCGTCGAAAGCCGACAGTCAAGGTGCAGTCTGGCACGGGTCTGATTCTGCAGGCTATCCATCGTCTCCTGTAGCGCGGCGGGCAGGTTGGCCTGGTTCAGCGTCAGACGGAAGGTGGCCAGCAGCTCGCGCAGCTGTTGATAGGCGGAGTTCAGCGCCTGAGAAAAATCAGTAATGATGTTTTGCGCCGGGAGATTCTCCGGCGGAACCGCATGCTTAAGCAGCGTCAGCTGGATGCGCAGGTATGAGAGCACCTGCGCCAGCGAGTCGTGCAACTCCCGGGCAATGATGGCGCGCTCCTCCATCAGTAGCAGCTGATGGTAGTGCTTCTGCGCCTGGTTAAAGTAGATCCCGCGTCCGAGCAGGATCGCGACGTTTTTCATCAGCGGCAGCGACACCGCGCTCTGATCGCTCTGCCAGCGCAGCTCGCCGAAGCGGGTCTCCAGCATCACCACCGGCAGGGTCTGCATCTCAAGTTCGCCAGAGGCGCTGCCTTCCTGCAGCTGCCAGTCATCGCTGGCGTGCAGCGCCACATAGCGCATCCCGGCGTACTCCTGCACGATCTGCAGAACATGGCGAAAACAGTGACTGTCGATCTGGCTGGTATTCATCGCCTGTGAGCACTTAAACAACATCTCCAGCTGCTGGTGGGCTTCATGCAGGTGGCGGGTTTTCTCCTCAACCGAACTTTCCAGCGAGCGGTACAGTGTGTGCAGCTCGGCCGACATGTGGTTAAAGGTGCGTGACAGCAGGCCCAGCTCGTTCGGCAGGTCGCTGTCCGGCACCGGATGATCGAAGCGGCCCTGTTCAATCTGCTGGCTGGCGGCGACCAGATGCGTGAGCGGGGCTACCACCTGTCGGCGGATGCGGCGCAGGGTGAGAAACGCCAGCAGACAAATAGCGAGCCCGCCCGCCAGTGAAATGGCGACCACCAGCTGGATCTTATGCTCGGCGTAGTGTTGTAAAGAGAGAACAAAAGCGTCGATCCGCCGCACATATTCGCTGATGTGGCTCTGATACCAGCGGTAATCACCCTGGGCCAGCTTTTGATCCACCGTCTGCCAGCTGAGCTGCAGCTGGCGATAGCGCTGCTTCACTTCGTTTGGCACATACCAGCGGTCCAGGCTCTGAAGGGCAGGGGCGTCCAGCGTCTGCTGCCAGGCCAGACGATGTGCCGCCAGATCGTTGTCACCACGTTGGATCTCGTAACCCAGCCGATAGCTCTGCATTCGCAGCGAGCCCGCCAGGTTGATCGCTTCGGCATCGCGCTGGCTGCTGGCGAGGGTAAACAGCGCAATCGCCCCGGTCAGCAGGGACAACACAATAATCGAGAACAAAGCCCGGGCGAGGCTTCGTGAAACAGGCTGTTTAACGGTCACAAATAGCATCCTGAGCTGAGTGCGGTCCTGTCCTGGCGAGAGTATCGCCAGATTTCGAAACGTCATTTTAACCGCAATGAAATTAATTGATCTGCCACAGGTTCAGGCGAAATAGTTCGCTTTCCTGGGCAATTGAACATTGCCTGATACCGTTGCGGTCGGTAAATACAATATTCATATAAAGAATAAGGTTATGGAAGTCTGGTCGAGTATCTTATGAATCATTTTATCATGGCGAACAGCCAGCAATGTATTGGATGTCGTGCCTGCGAAGTGGCCTGCGTGATGGCTCACCACGACGAGCAGCATCCCCTTAACCCGCGCCATTTTACCCCGCGCATCACCGTGGTCAAAGAAGGCAACAGGCACAGTGCCGTGGCCTGCCATCACTGTGAAAACGCCCCGTGTGCGCAAAGCTGTCCGAACGGGGCGATCGCCAGAACCCGCGACAGTGTGCAGGTGGACAGCCAAAAGTGCATCGGCTGCAAAGCCTGCGTAGTGGCCTGTCCGTTTGGCACCATGGAGATAGTGATCAGCGCCGAGGCGGCCACCGCGCAGAAGTGCGATTTGTGCCTGGACCGCCCGCAGGGCCCGGCCTGCGTCGAAAACTGCCCGGCGGATGCCTTGTCGCGTGTTACCCCGGACAGCCTCAATCAGCTGGCCCGCACCCGGCGTCTGCGCACGGCCCGTCATGAGGCGCAGCCGTGGCAGACCCGCGCGGGTATCAGCCCGGTGGGCATCAGCAAACGCGAGCAGATGTCTGCTCTGCCGCCGCGCGGTGAGCCAGATAAGCTTTCCCCGGCGGCCCGGGCGAATAACTTTGCCGAAATCTACCTGCCGTTTCGCCCGGAGCAGGCGCACCGTGAGGCCGAACGCTGCCTGAAGTGCGGCGAGCATTCAGTGTGTGAATGGACCTGCCCGCTGCATAACCCTATTCCCCAGTGGATTGAGCTGGTGCTGGCCGGCAACATCGACGACGCCGTCGAGCTCTCTCATCAGACTAACTGTCTGCCGGAAATCACCGGCCGGGTCTGCCCGCAGGACAAGTTGTGCGAAGGCGCCTGCACGGTGCGCGACGTCGCCGGTTCGGTGACCATCGGTAACATTGAGCGCTATATCTCCGACCAGGCACTGGCGAAAGGCTGGCGACCGGATCTGAGCGGCGTGCAGCCGGTGGATAAACGCGTGGCGATTATTGGTGCCGGACCTGCCGGGCTGGCGTGCGCCGACGCGCTGATCCGTCGCGGCGTCAGCGTAACCGTGTTTGACCGTCATCCAGAGATCGGCGGCCTGCTCACCTTCGGCATTCCGGCGTTTAAGCTGGATAAATCTCTGCTGGCACGTCGTCGGGAGATTTTTACCGCAATGGGTATCCGCTTCGAACTGAACTGCGAAGTGGGAAAAGACGTTCCACTTGCAGAGCTGCTGAGCGACTACGATGCGCTGTTTGTCGGCGTGGGCACCTACCGGTCGATGAAAGCCGGGATCCCGCATGAAGACGCACCGGGCGTGTACGATGCGCTGCCGTTCCTGGTGGGCAATACCCGCCAGCTGATGGGGCTGACCTCTTCGGCAGAAGAACCCTTTGTCGATACCGCCGGGCTGAACGTAGTGGTGCTGGGGGGCGGCGACACGGCGATGGACTGCGTGCGCACCGCGCTGCGTCACGGGGCGACGAATGTCACCTGCGCCTATCGTCGGGATGAAGCCAATATGCCAGGCTCGAAAAAAGAGGTCAAAAACGCCAAAGAAGAAGGTGCGGTGTTTGAATTTAACGTCCAGCCGGTGGAACTGGTGCTCGACGATGCCGGGCGCGTCAACGGCATCCGCCTGCTGCGCACTCGTCTGGGAGAGGCTGATTCGCAGGGCCGCCGCCGCCCGCAACCGATCCCCGGCAGCGAGTTTGTGATGCCGGCCGATGCGGTGATCATGGCCTTTGGCTTTAACCCGCACGCGATGCCCTGGCTGCAGGCGCAGGGCGTCGAGGTCGATGACTGGGGACGGATTGCCGCCAGCGTCGACAGTCGCTTCCGCTATCAGACCAGCAATCCGCAGATTTTTGCCGGTGGCGACGCGGTACGTGGAGCGGATCTGGTGGTGACCGCCATGGCAGAAGGGCGGCACGCTGCCCAAGGGATCGCCGACTGGCTGGGGGTAAAAGCACCCGCCGCCCATTGATCCGACGGACGACAAAATGGGCTTCACCGCGTAGTATGGCGTTAATGCCTTGTGCTATGGAGCCCGTATGTCCCTGAAAATTGACCTGATTAAAGATAAAGTCCTGTCTGAAAACTATTTTGTTCTGCGCAACGTCACCTACGATCTGACCCGCAGCAATGGCGAGGTGATCCGCCACAAGCGTGAGGTGTACGATCGGGGTAACGGCGCCACCATCCTGTTGTACAACCGCGAGAAAAAGAGCGTGGTGCTGATCCGCCAGTTCCGCGTTGCCACCTGGGTCAATGGCAACCTTGAGGGGCGGCTGATTGAGACCTGCGCCGGGCTGCTGGATGACGACGAGCCTGAAGTCTGTATCCGCAAAGAGGCCGTCGAAGAGACAGGTTTTGCCGTGGGCGACGTGCGTAAAGTCTTTGAGCTGTATATGTCCCCTGGCGGCGTGACGGAAATCGTTCATTTCTTCATTGCGGAATACAGCGAGACGCAGCGCACCAGCGCGGGCGGCGGCGTAGAAGATGAAGATATCGAGGTGCTTGAACTGCCCTTTGCTCAGGCATTAACGATGATACAAACGGGTGAAATACGCGATGGCAAAACGGTGATATTATTACAATATTTGCAGGGCTCCGGGCTAATGGCTTGATCTTATTGAGCTTAAAAAGATGCATTTTGGATAAATCTATCCGATAAATCCGATTGAGCAACCCCGTCCTGAGCAGGAAGATAGCGTCTGTCTGTCCCGTATGCTTCCAGGATCGTGCTATTCATGCGTCACTGCGTTTTTCTTACTTTCATGCTCTGCATGCTGCCTGCGTCTTTTGTTCAGGCGGCACCGGCACAGCAGTCGTTTACTGACTGGCAGGTTACCTGCAACAACCAGAATTTTTGCATTGCACGTAATACCGGTGAGCATAACGGGCTGGTCATGACCCTGAGCCGCAGTGCGGGTGCCAAAGCGGACGCGGTACTGCGTATCGATCTCGGCGGGCTGTCGACGCCCGATCCGAAAGAACCTGCCATCGCTCCCCGCCTGCGTCTTGACGGTGAACCGCTCCCGCTGGATGCCAGGCTTTGGCAGATCTCCCCCTGGCGTCTGACCACGGACAATCCCACCCTCATCACAGCTCTGTTAACCACGCTCCAGCAGAAAAAAGCGATCACCCTTGATAAGGGCAAGCAGACGCTCTCGTTGAACGGGCTGAAAGAGGCCATCCAGTTTATCGACGCCCAGCAAAAACGCGGCGGGAGTGAAACTGCGTGGATCAATAAAGGCGATGAGCCGCCGCTGAGCGTGCCGCCCGCGCCTGCGCTGAAAGAGGTGGCGTTGGTCAACCCGACGCCGACCCCGCTGTCGCGCGAGGAGCGCAGCGATCTGGTCGATTACGGTACCTGGAGGATGAACAACAGTCAGTGTTCCCTCGATCCGACGCGTCGGGAAGTGCGGGTGACGGCGTTGACGGATGACAAAGCGCTATTGATTATCAGCTGCGAGGCGGGTGCCTATAACACGGTGGACTTAGCCTGGCTGGTGTCGCGCAAAAAACCGTTCGCGTCCCATGCGGTGCGCCTGCGGCTGCCGTTTGTTGCCTCCAGCGAAAGCAGCGACATGGAGCTGATGAACGCCAGCTTTGATGAGAAGAGCCGCGAGTTGACCACTCTGGCACTGGGGCGCGGGATTGCCGACTGCGGGATCCAGACGCGCTGGCGCTTTACCGGCCAGCGTTTTCGCCTTGTGCGCTACGCCGAAGAGCCGAGCTGCGATAACTGGCATGGGCCAGATGCCTGGCCCACGTTGTGGATCACCCGATAATAAAAGCAAAACGGCAACAACGTTGCCGTTTTTAGTGTTTGCTCCCTCGCACCAAAGAAGAGGTCCGGGGTGAGGTCATCAGGCCGCACAGCACTTACAGTAAACGCTGCGCCTTCTCCACTACGTTCTCAACGGTAAAGCCGAAGAACGGGAACAGCTTGTCAGCAGGTGCCGATTCGCCATAGCTGGTCATCCCGACAATCGCCCCCTTCAGGCCGACATATTTGTACCAGTAGTCGGCAATCCCCGCTTCCACCGCCACGCGCGCAGTTACATCGGAAGGCAGCACCGATTCCCGGTACGCCTCGTCCTGGGCATCAAAGATATCCGTAGACGGCAGCGATACCACTCGCACCGCGTGACCTTCTGCCGTCAGTTTTTCGGCAGCTTTAACGGTGATCTCCATTTCCGAACCGGTGGCAATCAAAATCAGGTCCGGCTTGCCGCCGCTGTCTTTGAGGATATACCCCCCGCGGGCAATAGCCTTGACCTGATCCGGCGTGCGCTCCATCTGCGCCAGATTCTGCCTGGAGAGGATTAGCGCCGTCGGGCCGTGGTGGCGTTCTACCGCCAGCTTCCAGCCGACCGCCGCTTCGACCTGATCGCAGGGACGCCAGGTGCTGAAATTCGGCGTCAGACGCAGGCTGGCGAGCTGTTCTACCGCCTGGTGGGTCGGACCGTCTTCGCCAAGCCCAATGGAGTCGTGGGTATACACCATAATCTGCCGGGCCTTCATCAGCGCCGCCATGCGTGCCGCGTTGCGGGCATACTCGACAAACATCAGGAAGGTGGCGGTGTAAGGTACAAAGCCGCCGTGATGGGCGATGCCGTTGGCAATGGCGGTCATGCCAAACTCGCGCACTCCGTAGTGGATGTAGTTCCCGGCGAGATCCTCTTTAATCGAGGTCGACCCCGACCAGATGGTCAGGTTGCTCGGTGCCAGATCCGCAGAGCCGCCAAGCAGCTCGGGCAGGATCGGGCCGATCGCGTTCAGGGTGTTGTGCGAGGCCTTACGGGTGGCGATTTTCGCCGGGTTCGACTGTAAATTCTCAATCAGCGCCTGGGTGGTCTCTTCCCAGTCCTCCGGCAGCCCGCCGCTCATTCGACGGTTAAACTCGGCCGCCAGCTCAGGGTGGGTTTTTTCATAAGCCGCAAATTTATCGTTCCATTCGGCCTGCGCTTTTTCACCGGATTCACGGGCATCCCACGCCTTGTAAATCTCTTTTGGGATCTCAAAGGCCGGGTATTTCCAGCCCAGCTTCTGACGGGTCAGGGCGACTTCCTCTTCGCCCAGCGCCGCGCCGTGGGCCTCTTCTTTCCCGGCTTTGTTCGGGGAACCAAATCCGATGACCGTGCGACAGATAATCAGTGATGGCTTATCGGTGACGCTTTGCGCCTCCTGAATTGCAGCCTGGAGCGCCTGCGGATCGTGACCGTCAATCTCATGCACCACATGCCAGTGGTAGGCTTCAAAGCGTTTGGCCGTGTCGTCAGTGAACCAGCCCTCGGTTTCGCCGTCGATGGAGATGCCGTTATGATCGTAAAAACCAATCAGTTTGCCCAGCCCCAGCGTGCCCGCGAGGGACGAGACTTCGTGGGAAATCCCCTCCATCAGACAGCCGTCGCCCATAAACACATAGGTAAAGTGATCGACAATCTCATGTCCCGGCTGGTTGAACTGCGCCGCCAGCGTGCGCTCGGCAATCGCCAGCCCGACTGCATTCGCCAGCCCCTGACCCAGCGGTCCGGTGGTGGTCTCCACGCCTGGCGTATAGCCCAGCTCCGGGTGTCCCGGCGTTTTCGAGTGCAACTGGCGGAAGTTTTTCAGCTCTTCGAGCGGCAGGTTGTAGCCGGACAGGTGCAGCAGGCTGTACAGCAGCATCGAGGCGTGACCGTTGGAGAGAATAAAGCGGTCGCGGTCGTACCACGTTGGATCGTTCGGGTTGTGTTTCAGGAAGTCGTTCCACAGCACTTCGGCGATATCGGCCATGCCCATCGGTGCGCCTGGATGACCGGAATTGGCTTTTTGCACGGCATCCATGCTGAGGGCGCGAATGGCATTGGCTAACTCTTTACGGGACATAGTTCACTCCATGGCAGGGTTAAAGTTTGGCGGCGAGCAGATCTTCAAGTTTGCGCTGATCGACCGCGAAAAGGCGGATCCCCTCTGATAGCTTATCAACCGCCATAGCGTCCTGATTATGCTCCCAGCGGAATTCGGCTTCGGTCAGCGGTTTCGGTTTTGGCAGGACGGTGGAGGAGGGCACCAGGCGACGGATCACCGGTTCCTCTTTCTCCTGCAGCTCTTTTAGCAGGTTAGGGGAGATGGTCAGCCGGTCGCAGCCAGTCAGAGCAAGGATCTGCTCGGTGCGACGGAAGCTGGCGCCCATCACGATGGTTTCATAGCGATGCTGTTTATAGTAATCGTAGATATTGCGTACCGATTTGACGCCGGGATCTTCTTCTACCACGTAGGGATCCATCGGCTTGCGGGCCTGATACCAGTCGTAGATACGCCCGACGAACGGTGATACCAGGAACACGCCGGCTTCGGCACAGGCGCGGGCCTGCGCAAAGGAGAACAGCAATGTCAGGTTGCAGTTGATCCCCTCTTTTTCCAGCACTTCAGCGGCGCGGATCCCCTCCCAGGTGGAGGCCAGCTTGATCAGAATGCGCGACTTATCGACATCCTGATCCTGATACAGCTGCACCAGGTGACGCGCTTTGGCGATGCTTTTCGCCTGATCAAACGAAATTCGGGCGTCCACCTCGGTGGAGACGCGCCCCGGGACGCTTTTCAGAATTTCGCAACCGAAGTTAACCGCCAGCTTGTCGCTGGCCTCGGCGACCTGCTGCTCTTTGGTTTTACCCCGGGCTTTACCATAGCTGATGGCGTCGTCGATCAGGTGGGCGTAACTGTCGAGCCCGGCGGCTTTGAGCAGCAGCGACGGGTTGGTGGTCGCATCTTCCGGCTGATAGTGGCGGATCGATTCGATATCGCCGCTGTCGGCGACCACGGTGGTGAATTTTTTGATGCCGTCTAGTTGGTTCATAAGAAATGACTCCTTGAAAATAAAAGAGTTGGTTGAGTGTGTTCGATCACACTTCTGTCAATTTCGCGACGTACTTAACAAAAAAGCATAGCAGACAGGTAAGGTCTTGCTTTGCCTGGCGGGTAACATGATTGTTATAAATTGATAACAATTTTTGCTTTTTGATGGTGAGAGTTTGGCAGCCTTCAAAGTTTGAACGGCGGTCAGGCGCGATACTATCCGCCACCCAGGGTGAACATCAGACCATAACAACATCACCCTTTTTGTACACTACGTGAAAGGAACCCTACAATGGACGAGCAGTTGAGACAAAGTGCCCTCGATTTTCATGAATTCCCCGTTCCCGGCAAAATTCAGGTCTCCCCCACCAAGCCCCTCGCGACCCAGCGTGACCTGGCATTAGCCTATTCGCCAGGCGTAGCCGCCCCGTGCCTCGAAATCGAAAAAGATCCGCTGGCGGCCTACAAGTACACCGCGCGCGGCAACCTGGTGGCGGTGATCTCCAACGGCACTGCGGTGCTGGGGTTGGGCAATATTGGCGCGCTGGCCGGCAAACCGGTGATGGAAGGCAAAGGTGTGCTGTTCAAGAAATTTGCCGGTATTGACGTGTTCGATATTGAAGTGGATGAGCTCGACCCGGACAAATTCATCAACGTGGTGGCCGCGCTGGAGCCGACTTTTGGCGGCATCAATCTCGAAGACATCAAAGCGCCGGAATGTTTCTACATCGAGCAGAAGCTGCGTGAGCGTATGAACATTCCCGTGTTTCATGATGACCAGCACGGCACGGCGATCATCAGCACCGCCGCCATTCTGAACGGCCTGCGGGTGGTTGAGAAAACCCTCTCCGACGTGCGGATGGTGGTCTCTGGCGCAGGCGCGGCAGCCATTGCCTGTATGAACCTGCTGGTGGCGCTGGGGATGCAGAAGCACAATATCGTGGTCTGCGACTCCAAAGGGGTGATCTACAAAGGTCGCGAAGCCAACATGGCGGAGACCAAAGCTGCCTATGCGGTAGAGGATGATGGCAGACGCAGTCTGGCGGACGTGATGGACGGGGCGGATATCTTCCTCGGCTGCTCGGGCCCGAAAGTGCTTACCGAAGAGATGGTGCAGAAGATGGCCCGCGCGCCGCTGATCCTCGCCCTGGCAAACCCGGAGCCTGAGATCCTGCCACCGCTGGCAAAAGCGGTACGCCCGGATGCGATTATCTGTACCGGTCGCTCAGACTATCCAAACCAGGTGAACAACGTCCTGTGCTTCCCGTTCATCTTCCGCGGCGCGCTGGACGTGGGTGCCACCGCCATCAACGAAGAGATGAAGCTGGCAGCGGTTCACGCCATTGCTGAACTGGCGCACGCTGAACAGAGCGAAGTGGTGGCGTCGGCATATGGCGATCAGGACCTGAGCTTCGGCCCGGAGTACATCATTCCGAAACCGTTCGATCCACGTCTGATTGTTAAAATCGCCCCAGCGGTGGCCAAAGCAGCGATGGACTCCGGGGTGGCGACGCGCCCAATTGCTGACTTTGATGCCTATGTCGATAAGCTGAGCGAGTTTGTCTATAAAACCAACCTGTTTATGAAGCCGATCTTCTCCCAGGCCCGCACGGATGCAAAACGCGTGGTGATGGCCGAAGGGGAAGAGGCGCGCGTCCTGCACGCCACCCAGGAGCTGATTACCCTCGGTCTGGCGAAGCCGATCCTGATTGGTCGTCCGAGCGTCATCGAGATGCGTATTCAGAAGCTGGGTCTGCAGATCAAGCCGGGCGTGGACTTTGAGATCGTTAACAACGAATCCGATCCGCGTTTTAAAGAGTACTGGAGCGAGTACTACAGCATCATGAAGCGCCGGGGGATCACCCAGGAGCAAGCCCAGCGGGCGGTGATCAGCAACACCACGGTGATCGGGGCGATCATGGTGCATCGCGGCGAAGCCGACGCGCTGATCTGCGGCACCATCGGTGATTATCATGAACACTTCAGCGTAGTGCAGGAGATCTTCGGTCATCGCGAAGGCGTGCACACGGCGGGGGCGATGAACGCGCTGCTGCTGCCAAGCGGCAACACCTTTATTGCTGACACCTACGTCAACGACGATCCAACCCCGGAGCAGCTGGCTGAAATTACGGTGATGGCGGCGGAAACCGTGCGTCGCTTTGGTATCGAGCCAAAAGTGGCCCTGCTGTCGCACTCCAACTTTGGTTCATCCAAATCCGCTGCGGCCTGTAAAATGCGTCAGACGCTGGAGCTGGTGCGCGCGCGCGCGCCAGAGCTGATGATCGACGGCGAGATGCACGGCGACGCTGCGCTGGTGGAAAGCATCCGCAACGAACGGATGCCGGACAGCCCGCTGAAAGGCTCAGCCAACGTGCTGATTATGCCGAACGTGGAAGCGGCACGCATCAGCTACAACCTGCTGCGCGTCTCCAGTTCAGAAGGGGTAACCGTGGGGCCGGTACTGATGGGGGTGGCGAAACCGGTGCATGTGTTAACACCGATTGCCTCGGTGCGCCGCATCGTCAACATGGTGGCGCTGGCGGTGGTTGAGGCGCAGACGCAGCCGCTGTAGACCCTCACCCTAACCCTCGCCCCCATGGGGAGAGGGACGGGGTGAGGGGAAACTAAACCCAGTCCCGAACTTTCAAAAACTCACTCAAGGCAGCCTCCCGGCTGCCTTCTTTTGCTTCAAAGCCATACTCCCAGCGCACCAGCGGCGGCATCGACATTAAAATCGACTCCGTGCGCCCACCGGTTTGCAGGCCGAACAGCGTCCCGCGATCCCACACCAGGTTGAACTCCACGTAACGCCCCCGACGATAGAGCTGGAACTCACGCTCGCGAACCCCGTAATCGAGGTGTTTTCGCCGCTCAACGATCGGCAGATAGGCATCGGTAAAGCCTTCGCCAACCGCCTGCATAAAATTAAACGCGGTATCAAAATCGGGCGCATTCAAATCATCGAAGAACAACCCGCCGATGCCGCGCTGTTCGTTACGGTGTTTGAGATGGAAGTAGTCGTCGCACCACTTTTTATAGCGAGGATAGACGTCGTCGCCAAACGGCTGACACAGGTCATGCGCGGTCTGGTGCCAGTGAATCGCATCTTCCTCAAAGCCATAAAACGGCGTCAGGTCAAAGCCGCCACCAAACCACCACACCGGATCGGCACCGGGTTTTTCTGCGATAAAAAAGCGCACGTTGGCATGGCTGGTGGGGACAAACGGGTTATGCGGATGCACCACCAGCGAGACGCCCATCGCCTCAAAGCTACGGCCCGCCAGCTCCGGACGGTGTGCGGTGGCCGAGGCGGGCATCGCCTCGCCGTAGACGTGGGAGAAGTTAACCCCGGCCTGCTCGAAGATACCGCCATTACGCAGCACCCGGCTGCGCCCGCCGCCACCGGCTTCGCGCTGCCACTCGTCCTGCTGGAATTCAGCGCCATCCACAGCGGCCAGCTGCTGGCAAATGGAGTCCTGCAGCTGTAGAAGAAAGGTTTTGACCGTTTGCGCGTTGGGTTTCATCAGCGTCTCTTCGCGTGGGCTTTTTGATTATCGAACCAGTTAAAGTAACTGATGATCCCGGAGGCAATCGCGTTGGCAATTTTCTGGCGGAACGCGGTGGTGCCGAGCAGGCGCTCTTCGTTGGGATTGGTAATAAAGGAGGTTTCGACCAGCACGGACGGGATCGACGGTGACTTCAGCACCACAAACGCCGCCTGTTCCGTGCCTTTGCTGTGCAGCTTATGCACCGGCTTAATTTTTTTCAGAATATGGGAGCCCAGCGTCAGGCTGTTCTTGATGGTATCGGTTTGCACCAGATCAAACAGTACCTGCTGGAGCAGATGGTCTTTGGCAGTGGCTTTTTTTCCAGCCACTTCATCGGCGCGGTTCTCGCGTTCGGAGAGGTATTTGGCCATCGCGCTACTGGCGCCGCGGTTGGAGAGGGCAAAGACCGACGCCCCTGCGGCATCCGGGTTGGTAAAGCCGTCCGCGTGGATCGACATAAACAGGTCGGCGCCGTGCTGATGGGCTATCTCCACCCGATCGTACAGTGGGATAAAGGTATCACCGGAGCGGGTCAGGCGGGCGTCAATCCCGTTACTGCGTAAAATTGATCGCACGTTTTTTGCAATCGCCAGCACGACGTGTTTTTCTTTAGAGCCGTTGCGACCAATAGCGCCAGTATCAATACCGCCGTGGCCGGGATCCAGCACCACCACCCGCTTTGCGCCGCTCTTTTTGGCTTTCGGTTTACTGTGGCCGTTGCTGGTTTTCAGCGTGGATTCTTCTTTTGCCTGTGCGCTGGCCATGCCGGTTAATGTTAATGCCGCCAGCCCCGCTTTAAGAACCTGACGACGCGATGTGAGTGTTTTTAAGAGTTTGAATGTGCTCATGCGGCCTGAAGTGTAAAAATTAGGTGTCTGGTGTTATATCGTATCGTCTTTTGCGTTACGACAGTCCATGTTGTGATTTGTTTTACTTTTCATTTCAATACGTGACAGCCTGCCATTATGCCAAATTTCCTGACCTTTTTCGCTGGATATTGGCGAAAGAGGGCGTTCGCGTCATAATCACAGTTTTTGAACTCTAAAAGGCGGTTAATACCATGGAGATACGCGTTTTTCGCCAGTCAGACTTCGAAGAGGTCATCACCCTTTGGGAGCGCTGCGATCTCCTGCGCCCGTGGAACGATCCGGAAATGGACATCGAACGGAAAGTGAATCATGACGTCAGCCTGTTTCTGGTGGCAGAAGTGAACGGTGAAGTGGTGGGCACCGTGATGGGCGGTTATGACGGTCATCGCGGCTCGGCCTATTACCTCGGTGTTCACCCGGAATATCGCGGACGCGGCATTGCTAATGCGCTGCTCAATCGTCTGGAAAAGAAGCTGATTGCCCGCGGTTGCCCAAAAATTCAGATCATGGTGCGCGAAGAGAATGAGGTAGTGATGGGCATGTACGAGCGCCTCAACTATGAACCTGCGGACGTCATCACGCTGGGCAAACGCCTGATTGAAGATGAAGAGTACTGAATTCCACCCCGGCGATTATGACAGCCAGGGCCGGGTGCGCCTGCCGTTTCTGTTCTGGTGCGTTTTGCTGCTGCAGGCGCGCACCTGGGTGGTGTTCGTGGTGGCGGGTGCCTCACGCGATCAGGGCAATACCCTGCTGAATCTGTTTTATCCCGATCACGATAACTTCTGGATTGGGCTGCTGCCGGGGCTGCCGGCGGTACTGGCGTTCTTACTCAGCGGGCGGCGTCATCTTGTGCCGCACCTGTGGCAGGCGCTGCGCTGGCTGCTGATCCTGGCTCAGCTTATTCTGCTCTTCTGGCAGCCGCTGCTGTGGCTGAACGGCGAGGCGCTAAGCGGCATCGGTATCACGCTGGTGGTGGCCGATATCGTGGCGCTGTTGTGGCTGTTGACCCATCCCCGTTTGCGCGCCTGTTTTACGCCAGAGCAAGATTAAACGGCACTTTTTAGCGATGCTGCACTCCAACAAGCGTCGAATTAACCAGAAAGGAACTCCCGATGAAATCGCTGCGTTTACTGTTATGCGCGTTTCCCCTTGTTTTAACCGGCTGTTCAACGCTCTCTGCCGTGAACTGGTCTGCGGCTTATCCCTGGAACTGGTTTGGCGCGTCCACCGAAGTGACAGAACAGGGCGTGGGCAATCTCACGGCCGCCACCCCGCTGGAGCAAGAGGCCATTTCGTCTGAGCTGAGCGGCGACTATCGCCTGCGCAGCGGTATGAAAACCCTGAACGGCAACATCGTTCACTATTACGAAGCGTTGAAGGACGACCAGCTGGCGCTGGTGATCAACGGCGATAAAAACAGCATCAGCCGCATCGAGGTGCTGGACAGCGACATCGAAACCGACAGTGGCGTCAAAATTGGCACCCCGTTCAGCGACCTGTATCAAAAAGCCTACGGCAACTGCGTCAGCGCCCCGGCAGATGAGGGTGCCGCGGTAGAGTGTAAGGCTGAAGGTAGTCAGCACATCAGCTATCTGTTTAGCGGCAGCTGGAGCGGTCCACAAGGGTTAATGCCTTCTGACGACGCGCTGAAAAACTGGAAAGTCAGCAAAATTATCTGGCAGCAGTAAATTGCGCCTGAACAAGCTGCCCTGCTGAAAAAACGGGTATAATCGCCGCCAACAATGCCACGCTGTCGTGGCATCTTTTTTTTCAGGAGGAGCGATGTCTCAGGTTCAGAGTGGCATTTTGCCAGAACATTGCCGCGCGGCGATTTGGATCGAAGCCCGCGTGAAAGGGGATGTGGATGCCCTGCGTGCGGCCAGCAAAATTTTTATCGATAAACTGGCAACCTTTCAGGCCAAATTCCCGGATGCCAACTGCGGTGCGGCGGTGGCGTTTGGTCATACCGTCTGGCGTCAGCTGAGCGGCGGCGAAGGGGCTGCCGAGCTGAAAGACTTTATCCCCTACGGGAAAGGTCTGGCTCCGGCCACCCAGCATGACGTGCTGATCCACATTCTCTCATTGCGTCACGACGTGAATTTTTCCATTGCCCAGGCGGCGCTGGCTGCGTTCGGCGACAGCATTGAGGTGCAGGAAGAGACCCACGGCTTCCGCTGGGTGGAAGACAGGGACCTGAGCGGCTTTGTCGACGGCACCGAAAATCCGGCAGGCGATGAGACACGTCGCGCGGTAGCGGTGATTCAGGACGGCGTGGATACGGGCGGCAGCTATGTGTTCGTGCAGCGCTGGGAGCACAACCTTAAGCAGCTGAACCGCATGAGCGTGCAGGATCAGGAGATGATGATTGGCCGCACTAAAGAGGCCAATGAAGAGATCGACGGCGACGAACGTCCGGTGACCTCGCACCTGAGCCGTGTGGATCTGAAAGAAGACGGCAAAGGGCTGAAGATTGTCCGCCAGAGCCTGCCGTACGGCACCGCCAGCGGCACCCACGGCTTGTACTTCTGCGCTTACTGCGCGCGTCTGTATAACATTGAACAGCAGCTGCTGAGCATGTTTGGCGACACCGATGGCAAGCGCGACGCGATGCTGCGCTTCACCAAACCGGTGACCGGCGGCTATTACTTTGCCCCATCCGTTGAGCGTCTGCTGGCGCTGTAAGAGTGCTCCCTCTCCCGAAAGGGGAGAGGGGATAATGCTTATTCCCTTTTCTGCTTCCAAATCACCAAACGGTATATAAAACCGTTACTCCTTTAGTACTCGTTATAAATATGATGACCCTAAGAAAAACATCACATCTATAAGGGTGCGCAATGGCCGTTACTGTACTGAAAAAAGGAACTCTGGCGCTGGCGGGTTTGCTGCTGGTGGCGCAGGCGCAGGCAACGGAGCTGCTCAACAGCTCGTACGATGTCTCTCGCGAGCTGTTTACCGCCCTTAACCCGCCGTTTGAACAGCAGTGGGCGAAAGATAACAACGGCGACAAGCTGACCATCAAGCAATCGCATGCGGGTTCCTCGAAGCAGGCGCTGGCGATTTTGCAGGGGCTGAAAGCCGACGTTGTCACCTATAACCAGATTACCGACGTGCAGATCCTGCATGACAAAGGTAAGCTGCTCCCGGCCGACTGGCAGAGCCGCTTGCCGAATAACAGCTCGCCGTTCTACTCCACGATGGGCTTCCTGGTGCGTAAGGGGAACCCAAAAAATATCCACGACTGGAATGACCTCGTGCGTTCCGACGTGAAGCTGATTTTCCCGAACCCGAAAACCTCCGGCAACGCGCGTTATACCTATCTCGCCGCCTGGGGTGCAGCAGATAAAGCGGACGGCGGCGATAAAGCCAAAACTGAACAGTTCATGACCCAGTTCCTGAAAAACGTTGAAGTGTTTGATACCGGCGGTCGTGGCGCCACCACCACCTTCGCAGAACGTGGTCTGGGCGACGTGTTGATCAGCTTCGAATCGGAAGTGAATAACATCCGCAAGCAGTATGAAGCGCAGGGCTTTGAGGTGGTGATCCCGAAAACCAACATCCTCGCTGAATTCCCGGTCGCGTGGGTCGATAAAAACGTGCAGGCCAATGGCACAGAGAAGGCGGCGAAGGCGTACCTGAACTATCTCTACAGCCCGCAGGCACAGACCATCATTACCGATTACTACTACCGGGTGAATAACCCGGAGGTGATGAACAAACTGAAAGACAAATTCCCGCAGACCGATCTGTTCCGCGTGGAAGACCAGTTCGGCTCCTGGCCTGAGGTGATGAAAACCCACTTTATCAGCGGCGGTGAGTTCGACAAACTGTTGGCGACGGGGCGTAAGTAATGTTTGCAGTGTCCTCCAGACGTGTGCTGCCGGGCTTTACCTTAAGCCTCGGGACCAGCCTGCTGTTCGTCTGTCTGATTTTATTGTTACCGCTCAGCGCGCTGGTGGTTCAGCTCTCTGAAATGAGCTGGTCCCAGTACTGGGAAGTGATCAGCAATCCGCAGGTGGTGGCGGCTTATAAAGTGACGCTGCTGTCGGCGTTTGTTGCCTCGATCTTCAACGGCGTGTTTGGCTTGCTGATGGCGTGGATCTTAACCCGCTATCGCTTTCCGGGCCGCACGCTGCTGGATGCGCTGATCGATTTACCCTTCGCCCTGCCGACGGCGGTGGCGGGCTTAACGCTGGCCTCGCTGTTCTCGGTGAACGGCTTTTACGGCGAGTGGCTGGCACAGTTCGACATTAAAGTGACCTACACCTGGCTGGGTATCGCAGTAGCAATGGCCTTTACCAGCATCCCGTTTGTGGTGCGTACCGTGCAGCCGGTGCTGGAAGAGTTAGGCCCGGAATACGAAGAAGCAGCGGAAACGCTGGGTGCAACCCGTTTGCAGAGCTTTCGCAAAGTGGTGCTGCCCGAACTGTCTCCGGCGCTGCTGGCTGGCATCGCGCTGTCGTTCACCCGTAGCCTCGGTGAGTTTGGCGCGGTGATTTTTATCGCCGGCAACATCGCCTGGAAAACCGAAGTCACCTCGCTGATGATTTTTGTCCGCCTGCAGGAGTTTGACTATCCGGCCGCCAGCGCGATTGCCTCGGTGATTCTGGCCGCCTCGCTGCTGCTGCTGTTCTCGATTAACACTCTGCAAAGTCGCTTTGGTCGACGCGTGGTAGGTCACTAATGGCGGAAGTTACTCAGTTGAAACGCTACGACGCCCCCCGCATTAACTGGGGTAAATGGTTCCTGATCGGCACGGGTGTGCTGGTCTCGATTTTTATTCTTGTCGTGCCGATGGTGTACATCTTCGTGCAGGCCTTCAGTAAAGGTATTATGCCTGCGCTGCAAAACCTGGCCGACCCGGACATGCTGCATGCCATCTGGCTGACGGTGATGATTGCCCTGATTACCGTGCCGGTAAACCTGGTGTTTGGTACGCTGCTGGCCTGGCTGGTAACGCGCTTTAACTTCCCAGGACGCCAGCTGCTGCTGACCCTGCTGGATATTCCGTTCGCGGTGTCGCCGGTGGTCGCCGGTCTGGTGTATCTGCTGTTCTACGGCTCCAACGGCCCGCTGGGCGGCTGGCTGGATGAACATAACCTGCAGATCATGTTTGCCTGGCCAGGCATGGTGCTGGTAACCATTTTCGTCACCTGTCCGTTTGTGGTGCGCGAACTGGTGCCGGTGATGCTGAGCCAGGGCAGCCATGAAGACGAAGCCGCCGTGCTGCTGGGCGCATCGGGCTGGCAGATGTTCCGCCGCGTAACGTTGCCGAACATTCGCTGGGCGCTGCTGTACGGCGTGGTGCTGACCAACGCCCGCGCGATTGGCGAGTTTGGCGCGGTATCGGTGGTGTCGGGTTCTATCCGCGGCGAAACGCTGTCGCTGCCATTACAAATTGAATTACTGGAGCAGGACTACAATACCGTCGGCTCCTTTACCGCCGCAGCGCTGTTGACGCTGATGGCAATATTGACCCTGTTTTTAAAGAGTGTGGTGCAGTGGCGTTTAGAGAATCAGGAAAAACGTCAGCATCAGGAGGGAAATCATGAGCATTGAGATTGCCAATATTAAGAAGTCCTTTGGTCGCACCCAGGTGCTGAATGATATCTCGCTGGATATCCCCTCCGGACAAATGGTGGCGCTGCTGGGGCCGTCCGGCTCCGGTAAAACCACGCTGCTGCGTATTATCGCCGGTCTGGAGCATCAGACCAGCGGGCACATTCGCTTCCACGGCACCGACGTCAGCCGCCTGCACGCGCGCGATCGCAAAGTGGGCTTTGTGTTCCAGCACTACGCCCTGTTCCGCCATATGACGGTGTTCGACAACATCGCGTTTGGCCTGACGGTGCTGCCGCGTCGCGAACGCCCGGATGCGGCAACTATCAAAGCGAAAGTGACCAAACTACTGGAGATGGTACAGCTGGCCCATCTGGCGGACCGTTTCCCGGCGCAGCTTTCCGGCGGGCAGAAACAGCGCGTGGCGCTGGCTCGCGCCCTGGCGGTTGAGCCGCAGATCCTGCTGCTGGATGAACCTTTTGGTGCGCTGGATGCGCAGGTGCGTAAAGAGCTGCGCCGCTGGCTGCGTCAGCTGCATGAAGAACTTAAGTTCACCAGCGTCTTCGTTACCCACGATCAGGAAGAGGCGATGGAAGTGGCCGACCGGGTGGTGGTGATGAGCCAGGGGAACATTGAGCAGGTTGACGAGCCAGAACAGCTGTGGCGTGAACCGGCCACCCGCTTTGTGCTCGAATTTATGGGGGAAGTGAACCGTCTGCACGGCAACATTCGCGGCGGTCAGTTCCACGTAGGTGCCCACCGCTGGCCGCTGGGCTATACCCCTGCGTATCAGGGCCCGGTCGATCTGTTCCTGCGTCCGTGGGAAGTGGACGTCAGCCGCCGTACCAGCCTCGATTCGCCGCTGCCAGTCCAGGTGCTGGAAGCCAGCCCGAAAGGACATTACACCCACCTGGTGGTCCAGCCGCTGGGCTGGTACAACGAACCGCTGACTGTGGTGATGCGTGACGACGAGCCACCGCACCGCGGCGAGCGCCTGTTTGTCGGCCTGCAGCACGCTCGCATTTATCACGACAAGGATCGCATCGAGACGCCAGGGGTTCTTGCTCTGGCGGAGTCAGCCTGATAGGTTAATCGGTCTGTTTATCGCCCGGTGGCGCTACGCTTACCGGGCCTACCAAAGCACGGATGTAGGCCCGGTAAGCATAGCGCCACCGGGTTTTTTATTGGACAGCGATCGTGAACACACTCGAACAAACC